>VFJU01000525.1 GCA_009885905.1 Verrucomicrobiota bacterium | reverse complement strand
CCTGAAGTGCTTGCAAAAGCGGCGCGAAGAACACGTCTTCGAGCAACAGGGCAGAGGTGGAATTGGATGGGTTTACGGGAACAATTTCGACAGGTTCTGACATGCAAAAATGTAGATGTAACCCATTGATAAGTAGAGAATAATGTGATAAAATTAGACGATTTTAAGGACCTGAAAACGCCCCCGAGCAAGGGACTGAATTTGACAAAAGAAGCCGTCGTGGACGGGGCGTGGCGCAGGGAGGCTGCGGCTTTAACCTCGCCCCACCAAAGCCCGTGAAGGGCACGCGAAGGGGAGGTTACGAGGCTTCTGAGAGGCGGGGCGCCGAAAAAATATGTTAGATGATCGAGGTGTTGGTGGAGAGAAGGTCCGGAACGCGACCAGCCACCGCGTTTTGCGTCGGAAAAGTCGCGCAAACGCGTGGTCACCGTCTCAGTCGGGCTCATGCAAACAATAGCGTGAGAGAGAAAATCGAAGCGGGTCAGCACACAACCTGATTGCAAATTGGAGCCAGAATGATGGCAAAAAATAATTTGTTAGGCGACAGGGTTGGTTTTTCAGTGTTCTGCCAATGTTCCCTCGGTGACGCCAAGTTTTTCGAGAGCTTGGACCTTGTCGATTAAGTCGAAAGCATTTGATTTGCCGTTCATGAGGTCTTGATAAGCGCTGATAGTTTTTCTCGCGTCTTCTGCTTCATCTAGCAGTTCAATTCGGAATCGTGATAGGCCAGCGTGGCGTAGGGGTTCGTAGTAGCGGGCACCCGTTTGGGCTTTGCCGTTAAAGAGCGTGTTGCGGCAACCAACGTCGGCTTGCAGGCGGTGGAGTTGACCAACTCTGTCGCGTAGGTGGACGACGTGAGTCTCGCACGGTCGACCACAGTCTTTGTAGGTAGTTCCCTTGCTCAGGAAAACACAAAAAACACAGTGCTCCATGTGAAACATTGGCATGTGCTGGTGCAGGGTAAGTTCGAACCATGCAGGTGGGGCTCCGAGTAGCAATTCTAGCACTTGGCCGATGTTGAGGTCATACGAAATGGTTAGGTGATCGAGTCCAGCACTCTCCATCAAGAGTTTTGCGGTGATAGGATTGGCGACATTGAGTGAGAAATCTCCTATTTTTTTTAAGTCACTACGATTTTTGTAGTAATGAAGTGCGCCGAGGTTGCGGAGAAGTAGTCCATCGGGTTCGGCTTTTTCGATGAGCTTGAGATAGCCTGATTCACTGGGCTTAAGGATACGTGGCGTGGCGAGAATGATTTCGAATGGCGGATCGAGGGATGCGGAGCGGAAGAGTGAAACAGCCTCTTTGTAGCGGCGTGGGTCTTCGAAGTCGCAATAAACAGTTTTCACGCCGCATTCGATGGAAGCGTTAACTTGGGCGAGGGTGCGGCAGAGGACAGATAATTTTGGTTCTTGGACTTCGGATGGATAGATCTCTGGTAAGAGGTCGCGGAAGCTGGTGGTGATAGTCGGTTTGAGAATTTTGACCTCGGCGGCGTCTTCAAGCAGTTTGACCAGCGCACGGCGAAGCTGGTTGAGGGCGGAAACTGCGATATGGCAGTTTCCTTCAAGCTGATTGTCTAGCGTATTAAGTTTAAAAGATGAATCGCCTAGTCGCCCGAGTTGGGCGACGAGTGTTTCGGTGGACAACGGATGTTTCGAGGCTTCTTGTAGCACGGTCTCACTGCGCACACTAAAATTACCACTATGAATTTCTAACGAATTACCAGGCTTGCCGGTGACGATAAGATTCAGTGATGATTTTTGCTCAACTGGGCGGGAATTTTGCCAGAACCGACGGAGCTCTGAGTCTAATTTTGGATCGGAAGTTTTGTAGAGTGTCTGTCCTGGCTTGATTCTATCAAAATTAATTCCGCTATAGGTAAGGTGAAAGATGAGGCGCTCTCCCTCGATGATCCAGATGCGGGCACCTTGTTCAAGATCACGGTTTTCTCCCGCATCGAAAACCACTCCATCTCCGGCAGTGAATGGAACCCCAGTCAGCTTGCCAAGTTTGACCCATCCAGGTCCGCAGTCGATAATCTCTCCAAGCAATGGTCCGCGCTTTTTACCAAACCTTCCATGGGTAAGATAGGGGTGGTTGGTGCCTGCGAACCAACCCGTGCTGAGACCACGCGAAAAGGTCATTTCTAACTCATATCGGTCGGTATTCGTAATGGGTGATTCAGTTCGAGACATCGCTGCGTCGAGCGCCTTTCGATAGACGCGTGTCACAGCGGAAACGTATTCGGGTGATTTCAGTCGGCCTTCAATCTTGAATGATTTGACTCCAGCGAGGACGAGATCAGGAATAAGATCCACCGCCGCGAGGTCTTGTGGACTGAGTAAATATCTTACAGCACCGAGGTCGCGAGTTTCGCCATCCACTACGATCTCATAGGGCATGCGGCAGGCTTGTGCGCACTCGCCGCGGTTGGCGCTACGTTGGCCGAGTGATTCGCTGGTAAGGCATTGTCCAGAGTAAGCGACGCAGAGGGCTCCGTGAACAAAAACTTCTAACGGCGTATTTGTTTCAATGGCAGAGGCCTTAAATTTTTCGATTTCCTTGATAGAAAGTTCACGCGCAAGAACGGCGCGCTCAAGCGGAAATAAGCGCTCGACGAAAGCGAGTCCTTCAGGTGAGGTGATGGTCATCTGGGTCGAGGCATGAAGCTCGACGTTTGGTGCGACCTCGCGAGCGAGTTTTGCTAAGCCGAGGTCTTGGATGATCAGAGCGTCCACCCCCGCATCGGCAATGCGACGTAGTTGCTCTTCGGCCGCTTTCATTTCGCTGCTAAAAATGAGAGTGTTCATTGCAACGAATCCTTTGACGCCGTGACGGTGAAGAAATTCCATCAACTCATTAAGGTCTGCTTCGATGAAGTTATCCGCTCGTAGCCTCGCATTGAATTTTGGTAGGCCAAAATAGATCGCGTCAGCGCCTGCGGCCACCGCTGCCCGAGCGCAGTCCCAATTCCCTGCGGGCGAGAGGAGTTCGGGAGTGGGATCAAAGTCAGGCGTTTGCATGGCGGGAATGAATCATGAGCCGATCTCGAAAGACAGGTTCTATTTTTCGTCCAGCAATGTCCTCGACCGACTTGGTGAATTGGCACGTCCCATTTTTACCGACTAGTCGGCTGGATCGATTGTTTTCGCAACTACACCTTCGCAACGGGGTTATTTAGTGATGCTTGAACAGGCACAAGAATCTTGGACAATCTTTGAGGCTGCTCACCTTCTGAACCGCGCAGGTTTTGGTGGCAACCCTTCGGAAATAAAGTCTTTTCATGCACTTGGACGAGAGAAGGCGGTCGATTTGTTGATCGTGACTACCGAGCCTCTTGATGCATTTCCGCCACCAGCCTGGAGTGTCGGTGACCAAGCACTCGCCTCATTGAGGGCGCGGCAACAAGCCTTCAAAAAAAATAGCCGCGCTATCGTGGGTATGTCTCCCGAGGAGGCCGAGCGAGCGAAAAAAGAAGCAATTAAAATAATCCAGCAAGAGGGACGGCAACAAGCGCTTGATATCCAGTCTTGGTGGTTCCGTCGGATGCTCGCGTCCCTTGCGCCACTACGGGAAAAAATGACTTTGTTTTGGCATGATCATTTCGCCACGTCGATTCAGAAGGTTAAGGAACCGCTGTTTCTCGTAAATCAAAATGATCTCTTCCGTCGCCACGCACTTGGTAGTTTTAAAGATCTCACGCAAGCGATTCTAATGGATCCAGCGATGATGCTCTACCTAGACACTCAGAGCTCTAAAAAGGGTAAACCTAACGAAAATTTTGCGCGTGAGGTGATGGAACTTTTCACTCTGGGCGAGGGCAATTATACGGAACAAGACGTCCATGAAGCTGCCCGTGCTTTCACTGGGTACTACTTGAACAAAGGCACCGGAAAAGTTGCGCACGACAAGCGTCAGTGGGATTCTGCCGACAAAACGATCTTCGGCAAAACCGGTCCTTTCGATGGTAAGGACGTCATCGGACTGATTTTCGATAAAAAAGAAGCGGCGCGCTTCATGGTAAAAAAACTCTGGGAATTCTTTGTGTATGAAAACCCTTCGGATGCAGCGATCGAATCTCTTTCCGTGAGTTTTCAGAGATCTGATTTTCAAGTTGCCCCATTGTTACGCGATATTTTTCTCTCGAAGGAATTTTACACCGAGGCGGCGATTCGTTCACAAATTAAATCGCCGATTCAGTACATCATCGAGCTTCTCAAGCAACTCGAAATCACCGATCCTCCCACCGGATTCGTTGTCTCAGCGCAACAACAGTTAGGCCAAGTGCTTTTCATGCCGCCCAACGTCGCCGGTTGGGATTGGGGACAGGCGTGGATCAACACCAACACTCTGCTCACTCGCTATAATATTGCGGGATTTGTAACCAAAGGTACGGGTGGTGATGAAAAATCAATGGAGACAACGAAGGTGAAAAGTTTCGGCAAGGATTCGAAGGACAAGCGTATGGGACGGGCCTGGTACGGTCCTAACTACAAAGAAATTGCTCCGAATCCGCTCCGGGAAATCCCTTCGGATCTGGTGGACTCGTTGATCTTTCGTTTTTTTCAATGTCCTCTTCCTGACAAAGCCCGCAAATCATTTATCGAATATGCCACTTCTAAAAAAGGTGTTATCTTTACGGATAAGGAAATGGCCGAGCTTTGCCATCTGATGCTTAGTACTCCATCCTATCAACTCTGCTGATCGCTTATTTACGAAGTTTTTTTCAATCATCTAATCACCAATCTTATGAAAACCCGCCGTGATTTCCTCCGTTCCACCGTTCTCGGTGCATCCGCCACTTGGACGGTTCCAATGTTCATCGAGCGCACCTTTGGGCAACTTCATGAAGGCGCTCGTGATCTCGCTATCCAACCGATCACTGGCAAAGACGATACCATTCTCATTGTGCTTCAACTTGCTGGCGGAAATGATGGACTCAACACGCTCGTTCCTTTTGCTGATGATGCCTATCAGAAATCTCGTCCTCGTATCGGCAAGAAAGAGAAGGAAATCATCAAGCTCAGCGACTACGTTGGCCTGAATGCTGCGATGCCATTTCTTGGGTCACTCTTCAAGGAGGGTGATCTCGGCATCGTACAAGGGGTCGGTTATCCAAATCCTAATCGCTCGCACTTTGTTTCCACCTCCATTTGGGAGACTGCCGATACTGGAAATCATTCTAACACAGGATGGCTTGGCCGCTATTTTGATAATGCGTGCCCGGGAGCTGATCCCACGGTGGGTATCAGTTTTAGTAAGACTCAGCCCGAGAGTTTCGGCGCGTTGAAAAATCCTGGAGTCTGCCTAAACTCGCCCGAGCTTTATCGCTGGATTCATAGTGGCGGTGAGAAGGACCAAGCGGAACAATTTTTCGCAGATCTCAACAAGCCCAACATTCAGGTCGATCACGATGACGATGAGGTGTTAGAGGGCGGTTCTATCGCCATGGCGGCGGGCGGGAAGGTAGGAGGAATCACTGGTGAGGGCAATCTCGCGTTTTTAGAGCGTGTCGCTCTCGATGCCCGAGTCAGCTCGAAGACGATTCTTGAGATCGCAGCCAAACACAAAACCTCGGTTCGGTATGATGGCACGCCACTTGCCCGTAACCTCAATCTTGTCGCCCGCATGATCGCCGGTGGCATGCCGACTCGTGTCTACTACGTTAGCCACGGTGGTTTCGATACTCACAACCAGCAGGTCAATTCGCATGACCGCCTGTTGGGCCAACTTGACAGCGGACTCAAATCTTTTTTTGCCGATCTTAAACAGCAAGGAAATGACAAGCGGGTCGTACTGATGACTTTTTCTGAGTTTGGTCGACGCGTTACGGAGAATGCCAGTGCCGGTACTGACCACGGCAAGGCTTCTTGTCTGTTTCTAGCAGGTTCTGGAATCAAGGGTGGACTACATGGCATTCACCCGAGTCTTACGGATCTATCAGAAGGAGATATCAAGCACACCGTGGATTTCCGCAGTGTGTACGGCACTATTCTCAGCGACTGGCTTAAGGCTCCCAACACGAAACCTATCCTTGGCGCAAATTATCCAAAGATGAGCTTTGTTGGGTAATGATGAGGTTTTATTGGCCTTAAGGAAAGCCACACTCTTTGATGGAGTTGATTCGGATTGAATCCGAGTTGACAGGGTAGGGGTGTTGAGGTTGATCATGCATCTAGCAATGAGACTCGAGCTTTAAGATGGTTAAGTTAAAACGCAGTCTCGGGATGCCATGGTGGCGCGAATGGCCTCTTCTACTCGCGGTGGTGACGTTGCTGTTGGCCATCGAAAGGAAGGTATGGGTGGCGGGCGCGCTGAATGATCCACCGTTGCTTATTGGGCTTCTAGTGGTGCTTTGTGCAGTGATTTTGATCGCAGCCATTGCGATAGTTCGTCACGCGGATATTTTAGCGCATCGCTTGGGTGAGCCGGGCGGTACTTTGCTACTCACCTTGGCGGTGACCGGTCTTGAAGTGGCAATGGTGACCTTTGTGATGGCGACAGGTAAACCCAAGCCTATGCTAGCGCGTGACACGATGTTCGCAGTGGTCATGTTAGTTCTTAACGGCTTGATGGGTCTTTCGTTGTTGTTAGGTGGTCTGCGGCATCGTGAGCAACCCTATAATTTGCAGGGTGCAAATGCATTTCTTGTGATGATTCTTCCACTCACTGTTCTGGGTTTGATCTTACCTAATTTTACCCGAGGTACAGTTGGACCAACGCTTTCCATTTTTCAAATGATTTTTTTATCGGTGATGTCGTTGGCGATTTATGGAATTTTTCTTTTTGTTCAAAACCGACGACACAAGGGATTCTTTATTTTTGCTGAAGAAAGTGCCTCCAAAGTCATTGTGGACGGTAGCGAGCACTCATCCCATTCAAGCGGTTATCATTCATTGATGCTGGTTTTTTATGGCCTACCCTTGGTTTTACTAGCCAAGCAAATGGCAGGCCCACTTGATGCGATGGTTAACCGTCTCGGGGCACCCGAAGCATTAGGTGGATTCGTGATGGCAGTGCTAGTTCTAACACCCGAAGCGATCGCTGCCGTACGTGCAGCTCAGACGAATCAACTTCAACGCTCTGTAAACATCTTGATGGGATCGGTTCTCGCATCGATTGGACTTACCATACCGATGGTGATTGCAGTCTCGATTTATTCTGGGCGTTCTTTAGTCTTGGGTTTGGACCCAGTGGGGATGGTCATGTTGGGGCTCACGCTAGTGACAAGTATGCTCACATTCTCTCTGCCTAAGACTAACCTTTTGCTGGGATGCGTCCACCTGTTATTGTTTGGGGCTTATTTCATGTTGATGTTTGATCGGTGAAGCGCCTCAGGATCAAAAGTGGATTGATTTGAGATAATTCAGGAGATTCTTGAACGATCCTAAAAATTCGATAAGACTGATCGCATGATTCAGTTGCAACTATTCATCGGTTTTACGCTCGCCCTTGTTTCGTCGATACTCGGACAAGAAATTCCAAAAGTTCTGTCCTTGGGATCACCGGTACCGGGTTTTTCACTGAAAGCTACGAACGGGAAAACCTATAGCCCGGAGGACTTCAGAGATGCGAAGGTTCTTTGTGTTGTTTTCACCTGTAACCATTGCCCAGATTCAGTGGCTGCTGCAGATCGGATGGAGAAAATCTATCAAGACTACAAAGGGAAAGGTGTGGCGCTGGTGGCGGTGAATGGGAATAACCCTAGTGGACTGACACCCGATGAGCTTGGTTATTCGCCATTCGGTGATTCGTTCGAGGAAATGACGCCTTTTGCTAAAGACTTTGGGTGGTCTTTTCCTTATTTGTATGACGGGGAAAAACAGGAGTTTGCAACCGCTTGCGGCGCGCAGTCGACTCCCCATGTGTTTGTCTTCAATGAAGAGCGTAAGCTTTGTTATAGTGGCCGTATGGATGATGGCGGACGTAATCCCGCGTCTGTTGATCGTAGCTATTTGCGTGATTCCTTAGATTCAATCCTTGCAGGATCTCAGGTCAAGGAGCCTACCACCCGCTCTTTCGGTTGCTCAACGAAGTGGCTTTTTAAATCTGCTAGAGTTGCTGAAGATCAACGCGCATGGGAAAACCGACCGGTAACCCTAGAGGATCTGAATGAGAAACTTGCGAAAAAAATGCGTGCGAATGAATCTAAAAATCTTCGTCTGATTAATTTTTGGTCAACCACTTGTGGACCCTGCGTTAAGGAGTTTCCCGATCTAATTGATACAGGACGACGGTTTCAAAATCGTCCTTTCGAATTTATTTCAATCAGCCTTGATCCAATTGTTCAGCGCCCAGTTGTTTTGAAGTTTTTGGAATCTCGCCACGCAGCGATACCCAGTCCTACCGCAGAAGCATTGAAGGAAGCTGGGTTCTTATCTAACAACTACCAATGGATGGGTGGTAATCCGGATAATTTGGCGCAAGCGATAGATCCTGAATGGTCAGGAGCATTGCCTCACACCTTACTTGTTGCGCCTGGTGGCAAGATATTATGGCGCCACAGCGGTGAATTGGATGTTGTCCAACTGCGCCGTGAAATACTCAAAGGCCTGAAGTGAGGCGATGCACTTGTGAGTTCACTAACTTAGT
>VFJU01000217.1 GCA_009885905.1 Verrucomicrobiota bacterium | reverse complement strand
TGGGTGAATAGATCGGCACTATCGACACCGTGTTTTTTGAAAATCGCAGATACCCCTTCGAGTTGCATTTTCACGAGTTTAGCATAACTCATGCGTAGATTAGAATTGCCTGTATTCACTAGGCTTTCGAATCCTGATTCGGAATCGATCATCACTAATTTGCCTGCTTTAGGCAGTCTTGTTTCCACTGGATCCAGCACTCGTAAGGCAATAGTTTCATGTTTTTTTGCCAATTTACCGATCGGTTTTTCCAAAGGATCTGAGAAAAAGTCCGAGATCAAAAAAACCAGTGATTTACGCCGCAACATGCGCACTAGGAAGTCGCAAGCGTTGGCCACGGATGTTCCTGGTTGCTCGGGCTTTGCCACGAGAATCTCACGAATCATCCGTAACAGATGACGACTGCCTTTTCCCGGTGGAATAAAAAGAATCGGTTCGTTAGCAAAAACTAACAACCCAACCTTGTCGCCATTGTGCAAAGCGCTGAACCCTAACACCGCGGCAGTTTCCGCGGCGACCTCGCGCTTGCTGAGAGAGACACTGCCGTAGTCCGCAGATCCAGAAACGTCGACAGCGATCACGACGGAAAGTTCGCGCTCCTCACGGAATTTTCTAACAAACGGTGTATTCATTCGCGCCGTGACATTCCAATCAATGAAGCGGACTTCGTCACCGTGTTGGTACTCGCGGAAGTCATCAAAATCCAAGCCTTGACCGCGGAAGGATGATAGATATTCCCCTGAAAATGATTCACGCACAAGGCGGCGTGCCTTAAGCTCCAGCTTGCGGACCCGCGCCATTATTTCCTCGATCTGTGCGTCGCTTAGCATCGTGAGCAATGCTTAGGGTACGGCAACTTTACTCATGATACGTTGGATCACGGAGTCGGTGGTCATGTCCTCAGCCTCAGCTTCGTAGGTTAGCAGAATCCGATGACGAAGAACGTCTAACGCCATGTCCTTGACGTCTTGCGGTGTAACAAATGCTCGCCCCTGCATGAACGCCCGTGCACGAGAGGTGAGGGCTAGATTGATGGTACCGCGTGGTGATGCGCCAGAGCGGACGAGATTCTTGAGCGATGCATCAATCAATCCCGGAAAACGTGTCGTGTGGATTATTTGCACGATGTATTTGCGAATTGAGGGATCGATATAAATTTGATTCACCAACTCACGAGAGGCGGCGACTTGCTCAGGAGTAGCGACCGTTTTGGTTTGGTAGGGCGGTGTCGATGTGGCCATCCGGTCCAGAATTTCCAGTTCCTCGTCTTTGGTTGGGTAGCCGACGGTCACTTTCAGCAAGAATCGGTCAAGTTGCGCCTCTGGGAGTTGATAAGTGCCTTCCTGATCGATCGGATTTTGGGTCGCAAGGACGAGGAACGGATTGGGTAGTGGGTAAGAGCGGTCGCCGAGGGTCACTTGCCGCTCTTGCATCGCTTCGAGCAGTGCGGACTGAACCTTGGCTGGAGCCCGGTTGATTTCGTCTGCAAGGATCAAATTATTGAAAATTGGCCCTAGTTTTGGCTCAAATTTTGAATCGTGGGGATGATAAACCATTGTTCCTACCAAGTCGGCGGGAAGTAGATCTGGCGTGAATTGAAATCGTGCGAAGGATGCATGCAATGAACCAGAAAGTGCCTTAACTGCCAGAGTTTTTGCCAGTCCCGGGACCCCCTCAAGAAGGATGTGGCCATTACAAAGCAACCCGATTAATAAGCGGTCGACCAATCGCTCTTGGCCCACAAGGACCTGAGCCATTTCATTTTTCACCGTCTGGATCCAACCACTTGTTTCCGCGATCTGTTCTTGCAAGGTTTCAGTTGTCATCGATTTCTATACAGACTCTGCCATGCCAACCGTTCTGTGCAACCGTCAAAGGTAGGAATTTCATTGGATTCACAATTATCATTGTCCACCTCGGACGGTGAGTGACCCTTGCGAATATATCGTCCTGAAAATTGTTCGGAAAATATTAAATATTGACGATCGGAAAAATTTTTTTATGGTAGTGAAGTTCTTTTATTAAATCTTTCCTCCCCCCGTAAAATTATGAGCAGAAGTTATTCGATTGCGATGGTTTTAATTTTTACTTTTTTAGCGATCGCTGGAATATTCGCTTCGGTTTCCTTCAAGCCTACCGATTTGTTTGATGAGAAAGTCTGGTCAAAACCGATAAAAGAACAAGTCGTTCAAGTCTCCGAGTCGTCTAGGAACAAGGCCGATTTATCATCTTGGGGAGTTGCGATCGGCTCGATTGGTTTGCTGCTGATTTTTCGGCGGAGAAATTGACGGGCTTCTGGGCTGAGCGAGTCTTGCCGCATTAGAGAGCGAGTTATCCCGATTGATTTGGCATTACGCGATCAGGGTATAGAGAACTTCATAAATCGTGATAACTTAATTTTTGTAAGGGATAGCACAAAAGCCCCCCAAAAGGGCCCACGGGCGTCGGTAATAGGGACCCGACGCCCGTGGTCATTTTAAGACCTGACCCGCTCGTGGCGGAGTCGTATTGCCCCGATGATACTCATCAGGGTCGGGTGATTTTAAGGCGGATAAACCTTTTGTTATATGTGCTTTTCGGCACTTGGTCTCTAGCAGTGAATGCGGTGGCCGTGTTGGTGATGATCACCGTGGGTGCCCACGAAATAAAATCTTGGGTCACTTGCGCATCCCAAGTGATATCCGTAGCATTGCTGTTTTTTGTTGCTGAAAGAGCCAGATAGCCACCGATAGTTGACATCTGAGCTTGTGAAATACTTGGCGTCTTTGGTGGAAGGTCAAACGCGTATTCCGTTAGGTTTGTAAGCGAATCTCCATCTGGATCTACCAAGTCACCCGAAATGGATGGGTTCGTTAATTCAACACCTGCGAAATTTTCAAATCGCCATGTATCGAAAGGTTTGTCTTCGATCGTAACATTGGCGGTATTCGTGTTTCCTTGGATGAGAGCGAAGTCGGTGCCGATTGCAACGATCACGCTACGATTGCCTTGAGCAAGAGAATCGGCAGTAGGTGTGACTGTTAGTGTTCCAGAGGCTTGGCCAGCGAGGATCGTTAAGGTGTTGGGGATCGGTTGAAAATGAGTCCCGGAGATCGCACTGCCACTTCGAGTGAGTGGCACGAGTAATGGCAGGGTGGTGTCACCCGTGCGGGTAACGGTGAATTGTCCAGCTTGGCTATTGATCTCTTTTGCTGTGGGAATTGATGCGACGATCGTCACGGTGGGGAGACTGTGCCATGCGAGTGAATAGGAAGTGGAAGTGGTCGAGGCACTTTGAACCACCCAGACATAAGTCCCGGGCGAAAGCGCGGGTTGGTGGATAAGTTCTAGGTTGTCCACCTGACTGGTGCTGGATGCTACTTCAGTTCCCTGAGTGAATCCATTCGCATGATAGAGGCGGAGGCTTAAATTGGCGAGCGATGAGTTCCATGTGTTGATTCCGGCTTTTGAAGCGATTCTATTCCATGTTAGAACTCCAGTGAGTGGAGAAGAAGTGGCACCTGGTGGGATACTGAAATAATAGGATTTCACCGCGCTCGATGTGATGGATTCTGTCGCCCATCCGCGGAGACCGTATTGAACTGAGGTGGATGCGGTGGCTTTGCCAGCGCGGAGTGTGCTATAGGCGTGATAAATATTCAGCTCACCGGCACCGTAGACGCTGTCGAGTGGCGATGTCGCGTTGTTCGACCAAGTTGGCAGAGTGTTTTTCGTGGCGGATGCGAGCAATAACGATTTGACAACGCGAGCGCGGTCCACAGCAGCGATGGAATACGGAGTTGCTGCCAATTTTGTGTAGAGTAATCCTGCAGATCCAGCCACCATGGGAGTGGTCCAGCTCGTTGCATATTCTGGATTGGTGCTGGGAGCGACGATGTCAGGTTTTATTCGACCCACACCGTCGACGGTGGTGAGTCCGGCACTGTGTCCACCATCATCGCGGCCCACGGTGATCGCGTTGTAAGCGTGACTGAGAAGAATTGGTAGTGTGGTGGAATTCTCATTGTCCGTACCAACAACGCATACGAATCCATCACGGTGAATGGCGTAATCAAGCCGTCGAATCATTTCTGTATCGCTGGCTGTGCCTCCCACCCAACTGTGGTTTTGTATGGCACGGGATTCAATTGCAGGAAAACTTGATGTCCCAGTTTTCAGGAAATCGGAATAGAGCCATTGATTCACATTATAAATATCTACGGAGCATGCACCTGGAAGCTGGCTGGTGGTACCATAAAAATTCGTTGCGACGTGGGTGGCGTGATTACTCACACCCGTGGCACTTGTTTTTGCTACGAAGGTCTTACCACTGAATAATGTATTCGCAGAATCTGGGAGGTAGTTTGCCCCATTTTCTGGCGCCTCGATCTGAGCCAGTCCCTGACTGGGTGCGGTCGGTAACTCGGAACCCGCTAGCAACTGCAAGCGGGTGAATCCAATTTCATCACGCCAGTCGGCATCCACCGGGGTGGTAGAAAACAAACTGATCCATGCCAGCGCTAGAATTGGATTCTGATAGTTCACAAATTGATGGGCAACTGAGGAAGATTTATCTTTCGGGAGGGCGGCAGAGATTTTTCATTCATCCAACGGTATAAGAATCGGTCTAAACAGGCAATTGGCAAACGGAAGTGAAAAACCAGTCTAATTTTTCCGCGTGACCGACCGTCGATGATTATGCAAGTTTCCCTCGAAATAATTCAAATGATGGGAAACTTCACCGCTTTCGAGACAAAAATGGTAGCAGCAGGCATGGGGGATGCCGCGATCCGTGCCTTTCGCCGCAATTACGAGGCGTTGGTGCGTAATGAAACAGGGATGATCCCTGAATCGGAAATTATGCCCGCCGAGGGGTTGCCGTCGTTTGAAAAAATCGCGGGGAAGGGGGAGGTGAATCTTGAATTGTTAAGTCAATCAGTAGTCATCAAACTCAATGGTGGACTTGGCACGGGTATGGGTTTGCAAGGACCCAAGAGTCTTCTCGCCGTGCGCGATGGAGTGAACTTCTTAGATCTAATGGTGCGTCAGATTTTGGATATAAGGAAATTAAGCGGCGCGAATGTCCGTCTACTTTTGATGAACAGCTTCAGCACAAGTGGAGAAACTTTACAGCACTTGGAAAAATACCGCGAGCAGGGTCTAGCAGAAGCCTCGGAGGTGGAAATGATGCAGAGTCAGATCCCGAAGATTGATGCCGCCACCCTTCTCCCTGTCGATTGGCCGTCCGATCCAGACTTGGAATGGTATCCGCCAGGACATGGCGATCTTTACCCAGCGTTAATCGGTAGCGGGTGGCTCAAGCGCTTGCTGGCGGAGGGCGTTAAATACGCTTTCGTTTCTAACTCGGATAACCTCGGTGCCATCCTCGATCCGATCATTTTAAATTATTTCGCACAATCCGGCGCACCGTTTTTGATGGAGGTGACACGCCGCACCGCTGCAGATCGCAAAGGAGGGCACTTGGCGGTTAGAAAGTCCGATGGACGATTGCTGCTCCGCGAGGTTGCACAATGTTTGGAACAAGATTCTGAGGCGTTTCAAGACATCGATCGTCATCAATATTTCAATACGAACAGCCTTTGGTTGCGGCTAGACCTCCTCAGTGACCAACTTGCTGCCGACTCCGGAGTGCTGCCGCTTCCGATGATTCGTAACAATAAATGCGTGGATGCCAGGGATAAACAATCCACGGCGGTGGTGCAGTTGGAAATCGCGATGGGTGCCGCTATCGAGTGTTTCGCAGGGGCTGAAGCGCTTGAGGTTCCGCGCAGTCGGTTCGCTCCGGTCAAGACCACGGGCGATTTATTGGCGCTACGCTCGAATGCCTACGAGGTGTTGGCCGATGGACAAGTGCGCCTCGCAGCAAGCCGCGCGGGAATCCCCCCTGTCATTTTACTTTCGGACGAATACAAGCTGGTAGATCAAATCGAGGCACTGGGGGTTCCAAGCTTAATTGGTTGTAAATCACTAAAAATAAGCGGATTGATGAAAATCGAACCCGGCGTAGTTGTGAAGGGGGATGTGCGATTTGAAAACTCTAGCAACGAACAAAGGGTCGTAAAAGCCGGAGTTTATGAAAATTTGACGGTTAGTCTCTGACCCAAGGAGTGCGATGACGCTGGGTCAGCGAGATTGAAATTTGTCTCTTCTCGCTCTTGCCAATTCCTACGACTACGGATAGGGGCTTCTACGTTATGGCAAGTATTGGACCTTTTTCTTTTCCATCAAACGGTTTTGACGCAGTGATTTTTGATTGTGATGGAACATTGATCGATTCAATGCCGGCTCACTTCGATGCCTGGTGCGAGGCGCTCACGATTTACGGTGCTGGCGGGA
>VFJU01000075.1 GCA_009885905.1 Verrucomicrobiota bacterium | reverse complement strand
TTTAGGCAACCCCCTTTAATGCTAAGAATTTGCTTTGGGGGTTGAGGCCGCCGAGATTTATTTCTTCGCTGGGATGCACATCGAGTAATTTTTTCGAAACCCAGTCACTTCGCCCGCAAGGAATCGAACCACTTCTTCCACTCTGGAGTTGCGCGTGCAAAGGTGCCGCGGTGATTTGCATCCGCTCCAGCGCTGATCGCCTCCACGGTATTGCTACCTAACGCACGCTGATACATGGAGGGAAGCTGTGCAAGACCAATAGTCAGGCACTCATCGATATCGCCGTAATACATGTGAACGTTGGTCTTCACCTGCCAACGGTAGGTGTGCAGTTTCTGAATGAGTGTACAGTACGTGGTGCCTGCAAAGTAGTTCGGGTCGAAATACTCCTTGCGAATCAGTTTGTGCAAATCGCCAGGCCATGGTTCGGTATATGGCTCCTTCATATAGATCTTGCGCGCAAGTTCATATTGCTCGTCCGTGAAGAGCGCTTTGGCAAGGCCCGGAACGCCGTAATACTCCTCATAGGAGAACGCGGTCAGGATGAACATGGCGGACACCCATGGCGCGTCGATCGAACGCGGATGATTGAGGAAGCCGCTGAGCATCACATATCCATCGCATTGCGCGGCGGCAGTACCGACCGCCGCAACTGCCACGTTGTTCTTCTCAAGGACTTCCAAGAAGCACATCGTCACCACACCCCCTTGCGACCAGCCAGTGAGGAACAACTCCTTGGGCGAAATTCCCTCCTTGGCAAGCACTGCCAGCGAGGATCGGTACATATCCATACATGCCTGTTGCTGGCTACCGATCACCATATAGCCGTCCTTTTCCGTGGACGTTCCCATACCGAAATAGTCGGCGCCGATGACTATATATCCCTGGCCAGCAAACTGCGCGATCATCAATTGCGTTTCCTGAGATTCCTCCGGGAACGATGGCACCGCGTGTTTCTCCATCACGGTGCCGTGTTGGTAGGACACCATCGGCATGGATTTCTCAGTGGTCTCCGGAATAGCAATCAGTCCCGAGGCAATGGTGGGGCGGTTGTTGCGCTCCGGAATGACGGATGGGTAGGTCACCCGGTACATCTTCACCGCGTTGCGCGCGGGCGTGTACGTGACTCGCAGCCCGGTGAAAGCCGGCGTGTCCTTGGTCAAAATCTGATTGAGCCGATCAACGTCATAGCGACCGATGAATTCGTACTTTACCCCCGATGCCACGGGCACTGCCGCCGCCGGCTGCGCGTCTTCCTTAGGTGCGGCGGTTAGCGGCGCAAGCCCTGCAAGCAGCATCATTCCAGACAGGGAAAGGGCGAGATACGGTGCAAAAATGCTAGGAATTTGCTTATTCATCTGGCGCAGAGAATACACTGGAGAGCCGGTCTGGGAAGGGGAAAAGGGGGGCTGTCTCACGCGAAGTCGCGAAGGAATTGAGGAGATTGAAATCACTCGGATTTTTTGCTTTTTCTTCACAGCTTCACGCCTTCGTGCGAGGTTTCATACTTTCCCCTCCGCTTTGATGATGGCGAGTAAAATTATAGATGACAGAAAGTATAATATTTTGATTATTTCTGTCTCTTGTCATTTTCAGAAAAAATTAAAAAAACACCTTGTTTCGGTCTGATACTACTGACCCCATAGAATTTTTCTCTCAAGGGAGCCTAAAGGCTCTTAAGATACTCCAGCAAAGCATCTTTGTCCGAGGTGGATAGCCAAGTACCGAAATCGTGGCCGGCATTGCTATTGCCGGAACTCAGGTCGGATTTACCAGTGGCCTTAAAGACAGAAGATCCAATCGGCTGAGTCTTTGCTAGCCCGATTTTATCAAAGTCGTAGTTAGGACCTACCTTAAAGCTTTTTACTCGCTGAGCCGGGGGCTTGAGAAGCTCGGCGAGCGTCGGAACCGAGCCATTATGAAGATACGGAGCCGCAGCCCATATCCCTTGCAAGACCCGTGACTCATAAGAGCCAGAGTTTAGTATAGGAGGATTGATAGAGAGATCGATATCCGGAAATCGTTGAGTCAAGGCGTTAGTATTCAAAACTTTTGTCAGATAAAGGCTAGGCTCGCCTGTGGGATTTACCGCAGTCGGTGGATTCCCAAATGGCAATCCGGTAAGCAAACCACTGGAAAAAGCTGTGCGGTTCAATGACAACCAATAACGTGTGTCTGTGCCAACATTCTGGACGGGAGTGGCCCAGGTATCAAAAACCGGCGGTCTGGGCTGCCCGGGTTTGATTCCGTGGCATTCCACGCAACTAAGTCCGTAAATCTCTTTTCCGCGCCTAGCTTTCCGCGTGTTAATGCGCCATGGATATTTGGGAGGCCCGATCTTAAGAGTCAAATCCCCGATAACAGATAACCCAGCATAGTTTACAGTATTGTCAGCCAGAAAATTTGTACCAACAGGGTGAATGACGGCAAAAACTCCGCTGCATTCTCCCGTATTTCGAGACAAGGCGTAAGCCTTGTTACCGTTTACCGTTGTGCCTGCCCATTGCGTCAAATCCTGTCGATCTGAATTCCAAAGAAAAGGATAACGCACCGGCTTATCAGCAACAGCGACGTTTTGAGGAATGAGGTAGTTTGATGAATTACCAATGTCCCCGCCAGTCGTTCTGTTCATAATCAGGTTCAGAGCATCCAAACGACCAATGCCCCAAGGTTCCGAGGGAAGTTGCTGTCCCACCACGAGATTGTTCAAGTCATACCACTGCTGGAGTTGATTCCTGAGTTCGGTGTCAGGAGTTTTTACTTGCCCCTGGAATTCCCTAAATACAATCGGATTATTCAGCAAATGATCCACAGATTGGACCATATCTCGCATAAATGTATACATGTCTGTGAAAGCGGGTCCGCCATCGATCCGAAATTTGGTTCCTTTAGCACTTATCTCCCGAGTATGGCAGGCGGCACACGTAATGGAGAACGTTTCGTTGGGCGTATCATGGGATGCAATTAGAAAACCGACAGGCAATTTATCGGGATTGGAGACGCTCTTGCCATTTGGCAGAAACCCATAACGGGCCATCGAGTTCCGCAGAAACGGTTTGCCGTTTTGCTGACGTAGGGCTTTCATCCATGAATAGGGCATGATCACTGAGCCCTGATCCACAGTATAAAAAGTGTTCCAGTCCTTCGGATTCCAGTTCGCGCCTTGATTAAGACGACGAACATTCTGACCAAGTGCAACATTCGGACTTGTCAACGCCATGAATATGCAGGCCGATCCACAGAGAACTGTAGCATGATGAAAAACGGATGAAAAATTTCGGATAGGACTCCGCGAAAAACGAAATTCTATCTGTATTTTTCGATAGCGGGCAATCTTGGAGAAAAGTTTCAGAGTGGAAGTCATGAGAGTTATTATTGCTAGTAATTACATTTTTGAGGTGAAGGCCGTTGAACGAATTGGTGGCCGGAGGCGGGGAAAAGAGGGAGAAAGAAGTCAACTCTCGGGGCTACTTTGTCAAGTTTTTTTGCACATCAGAAATTTTAGTGGGTGGCGAATCGGGTGAACCGCGGTCGACAGGAGAGTTGTCCACAAGGTTCCTCTGCGAGTAAAATTATAAGAGATAGTAAAATCACAAGAGACAGAAATAATCAGAATATTCTTGCTCTAGGAATTTGCTTGGCGAAATCAAGTCATGGGTCGGCACGGCGAATGCTTACAACAGCGTGAAAGAGAAAATCGGAGCGGGCCAGCACACGACTCGATTACATAAAATTACAAGAGACAGAAACAATCAAAATATTCTTGCTCATAATTCCTCGCCCAGTTGGATTTTCTCGGGTTTCCATGCGGGACTTTGACCGGGATTTCTTCCTGTGATTTTCTGTCTCCTGTAATTTTCGAAAGAGGAACGATGATCGACGAGGGTAAGCGTATAGGATATGAGGATTAGAGGCTTGGGAGCACGCGATAGAACGCACGGTCCGCGCCATCCACCGAGACGTCGTGGTAGTGGAGGTGGCCTCCGGTGCCGGGGATGGTGCCTAAGACGGTCCAGGTGGTGAGATCGAAGGAATGCCTACAGCAAGAACATTCTGATTATTTCTGTCTCTTGTAATTTTTTGTAATTTTTTCGAAGCCTACAGGGCTTGTGGACGCACGGTCATACAAAACATCCGCCTGTGGAAACTTCTCCCATCGTTCAAGGCGCGTCTCAACGTGCTGCCTCTGGTAGCAATCATCCCCGTCCAGCAAGAAAACCAGATCGCCCTCGGCCGCGGCCAGCCCCGACAGGATCGTCGACAGCTGGCCATGCGCAGATTCCTTTAATTTCCTCATGTCCGAGGCCAACCTAGGCAGCCCTTATTTGAGCTGTTTCCTGACGCCTTCCATGTTCTCAAAAACCCGATTGGGGAATTCTTTCTCGTGCAACTCGTTCCATAGGTGCTCTTGGGGATTTAGCTGAGGTGCATAAAATTACAGGAGACAGAAATAATCAAAATATTCTTGCTATAGGAAATTGCTTGGCGAAATCAGTAACCATTTCGACTGGGATTTTGAATTGATCATTCATCTCAATCCCATCGAGCGGATGTGGAGCAAGGTGAAGGCTCTTCTGCGCAAGGCCGAGGTCCGAACCGACGAAGCCCTTCTCTTGGCAATTGGAGGCGCGCTGTCACAGGCAACCCAAAAAGACGCCGCCCATGGGTTTGCTCATTCCGGCTAGAGTTTTATTTAAAATTTTCCAGTGGCGCATTGCCAAGGATAACCGACCGTGTCAGCACTTTGAGGACTATCGATGACCTGAAATGGTGTGTATCTATCATTGCAGGCTTCAAAACCCATGAATTTGTCCATTGCTGAGTCTGTTTCCCGGAAATTTCCCGCAAGCGGAGTGCTACGGCGCGGCCTCGTGGGATGTGCCGTGATCTCATGGCTCCTCGGCTCCGCCTTGGGTGTCGAGGTGGACATCACCCCGACCGCCACGGCGGATGGTGCCTATTCCCAAGTAACCGTAGGAGGGCAGACGGCGTGGCAGAATACGGGTACCTCTCGATACCTTTATGGCCGGCGGCCGAATTCTTTCGCCTTCACCCTGGGTCAGACGCTCTATCTGCGGGTCACATATTTCGACGACGCCGCAGGCACTGTCGACCTGCAGTTCAATGCCCAGACCAATAACTTCAAGACCTCGACGCTCACTACCCGAACCACGCGCGTGAATTCTGGGAGTTTTGTCGATGGCTTCTTCGAACTGTCGGATGTGAAATTCAACAAGAGCCTGAATGGTTCGGATTTCCGCATCATCTGCGGCACAACGACTGGGGCAAAAGTCCCGGTGCAGCGAATCACCCTTTCCGACACGCCTTTCGCCAACGCGGATTTCCAGCTCGCTGTCTCACGCGCTTGGCAGACGCGCTATACCGGCCCCGCCAAGGATTACGTCGATCCTACAACGCTCAAGGGCAAGGTGATGTCAGGCTATCAGGGGTGGTTTGGCACGCCTAACGACGTCGCGGATACCGGTGCTTGGAAGCACTGGTCAAGAGCCGGAGCGATGATCCCGGAAAATTTCACCATGGACGCTTGGCCGGATCTCACCGAATACGACCCCGCCACGCTCATCCGCGCCGCCGATGTGGTGACGCAGAGCGGTGCTCCTGCCTATCTGTTTTCGTCCAGATCCTATCCGGCGGTGCAGAAACATTTCCGCTGGATGCGCAAGCACAACATCGACGGCGCATGGCTCCAGCGTTTCAACCCCACGGCGGGCGCGGAGTCCGAGTGGGTGCTGCGCAACGTCTCGCAGGCGGCGGCGGAAGAGGGCCTCATCTGGGGCGTGGAATACGACGTTTCCGGCATGGCCGACGCCACCGTCGTCGCGAAGCTGCAGGCGGATTGGGTGTGGCTCACCACCCAATTCGACCTTCTCAACGATCCGCGCTACGTGCGCGAGAACGGCAAACCGGTCGTCTTCATCTGGGGCCTCGCGGTGCCGGACCGGAACTTCACCACCGCCAGCGCGAACGCCGCGGTAGATTATTTCCAAGCCCAGGGTGCCTACGTCATCGGTGGCCTCCCGACCAACTGGAACACGCTCAACGCCGACTGGCAGACCCACATGGCGAAATACGATGGCGTGCTCGTCTGGCAAAATAAAACCACCTCGGACGCCGCACTCTTCCGCAACCGTGGGCAGGATTTTTTCCCACACGTCTGGCCGGGATTTTCATGGGCGAACCTGAAGCAACTCCCTGCGACTCCGCTCACCCAATATACAGACCGAAGTGGTGGGCAATTCTACTGGGACAAAGGCCGCGACTGGATCAATGCCGGCGGTGCGGATAGGCTCTTCATCGGTATGTTCGACGAATATGACGAAGGGACAAATGTCATGCCCATGACCGACGATCCGCCCAATCCCTCGGCAGCCTACGGACGCTTCATCGACAACCAAAGCAAGCCCAGCGACTGGTGGATGATGCTCACCGACGAGCTGAAACGAATGATGTTCGACCAGCGCACGAATACCGGCACGCTCCCCACCGTCGCCTCGCTCAGCAACCGCTCCAACATCGGTCCCGAGGCCTCCGTCGATCTCGGCACGACCGACAGCGCCGCCTCCCTCTCACGCGTGGCCCAAGCCGATGGCAACACCATCGTGGAAACCGTGGGCGGAAAGGTATGTCGCGGCAACACCACGCCCGCGACCGACCGCTACATGTATTTCAACGTGACCAATACCTTCGCCTTCCAACTCGTGAACGGCGACGTGACCATCGAGGTGGAATACTTCGACAACGCCGACAGCTCCACGCTCGGTCTGCGATACGATGGTGCGGGTGGCAATTACACGCCCCACCCGCTGCCCATCACCACCACCGGCAGCAACACTTGGCGCACCGTGCGCTTCGAAATCGCCGATGCCTATTTCGGCGGCCGTCAGAATGGTTCCTCGGATTTTAGTCTGACCTTCGGCGGTAAGAAACTCAACGTCAACCGCGTGTGGGTGCGCCTGCCGGAGGGCAAAGCCTATCCCTTCACCTGGACCAATGCTACCGCCGGCCCCGCGCTCACTTGGTCGCAAAACTCCAACTGGCTCGGCGGCATCGTCGCGCAGTCCGATCCCACCAGCACCGTGCGGATGTTCCCCGGCCAGACGCTGCCCGGCGGCACGATCCCGATTTCAAACAATCTCTCTGCCCAGCAGTTCGGCACCCTCCAACTTGGTGGCACGGCATCTTCTTCCGCCGCCACCACCGTCACCCTCAGTGGGAATGCTCTCAGCCTCGGCGGGACCGCACCCGCCATCACGCTCGATGCGAGTAAGTCCGCCTTCGACCTCACCTATGACATTGCAACACCCGTCACACTGCTCCAGACGACCAAGATCAATGGCGGAGGCAATGCGAGCCTACGCATCTCCGGCCCGCTCAGCGGCAATGGCGGCCTCATCAAATCCAGCCCCGGCAATCTCACCCTCTCTGGAACGAACACCTACAGTGGCGACACCACCCTCAGCGCCGGCACGCTGACTCTGACCAGCGCGGCCAGCGCAACCAACGCCAACACCGGCAACGACGCATCCACCGTCACCATCGCCGCTACCGGCGCGACCCTCAATCTCACCTACACCGGCACCGACAGAGTGGGGAAATTATTCATTGGCACCACCCGGATGGCCGACGGCATTTACGGAGTATCCGCCACCAACCTCCCGCAGATCACCGGCACCGGGACGCTGACGGTCGGGGTGCCCGATTTCGCCTCCTGGATCACCGGCCCCTTCACCAACGGCGCGATTTCCATGGACAAACGAGGCCCGAATGACGATCCCGACAGTGACGGCATCCGTAACCTCGTCGAATACGCCATCGCCGGCCAGGATCCCACCGTGCCTAACTCCAACATCAGCAGCTTCACCGCTGGCGGCACACTGACATTCCTCAAACGCGAGGGCACCAGCGGCCTCACCTACGACATCGAAACCTCCACATCACTCGTCACCGGATCCTGGGTCACCCAGCTCAAGCCACCGGTCATCGAGGACACAGGCTCGATCTCCTACACCCTCACTCTCGGCACCCCGTCTAAAAACTTCGCGCGCCTCAGAGTGCTGGATAACTGACCCTGTCGGAGCTCTTTATCAAGGGGAGCACACGCGCCCCGCGTGTTCCATGCCGCGCCCTCGCGGCATCGCGGCATGGTTGTGCGGATCATGCGGAAGCCTACGAAAAAGCCCCTTTTGCCATCAGTTTGACGTATTCCTCCTTA
>VFJU01000410.1 GCA_009885905.1 Verrucomicrobiota bacterium | reverse complement strand
CTCGCCGGTGGGATGCGCTTCACATCAGGCAAATAAGCAAGACTGCGGGCACCGGGATATTCAAATAAATATCCAATCGTCTCCACCGTGGCGTGTTCCACTGGCACTGGAGTCACTTTGAGTCCGGCGTAAAAAAAGGGGCCTGCGATCACTTTAGGATCAGGCCTAACATAACCAGCAATTTCCTGCTTCGGGAAAAACGCCCATCCAAACATTTCTTGCAACGTCTGAAGACAACTTGGCGTTGCATGTAGAGGTAGCGGATCCTTTCTATGCCAACAAAATGCCCGTAGTTCGTCGAATCCCACGACGTGATCCAAGTGTGCATGAGTGTAAAGAACCGCGTCGATCTTACGCAGCCCTTCGCGCAGCGCCTGCATCCTCAAATCAGGTCCAGAGTCAACTAACAGAATCTGATCACCAGCTCTAAACAACACCGAGGAGCGGAACCGCTTGTCTTGAGGACGGTCCGATGTGCAAACCGCGCAATCACAACCAATCACCGGCACCCCCACTGAGGTGCCTGTACCTAAAAATGTTAGCGAAACGTCCGTCACGTGAGCCACCATAAACACGCCAGCATCCACGTTGCAACTCATCCGCAATTTTCCCTACCACTCGCTAATGGCAGGATTCACTAAGTCGGTAATTCTCTTCAGTCTACCGAATCCTCGGGCGCATCAGACTCATCGTTAGCCGGCACGTCCAATGCATCGGGCGCATTGCCTGATTCCTTAGCAGCTGCGTGTGCTTCCAGCTTTTGCTTCCGCTTCTCTTCTTTTTTCGCTTTTTTATCGAGTTCTCTGCGGCGTTTTTCGAATGAATAATTAGGAGTCACCATGGTTCTTAGAGAAATCTGACGGGTAGACGCGCCTTTGGCGAGCAGCGAATTCAGCCCCCAACTACCAAGCAAACTCAAGCAATCGCCGCACCACGCTGCCAACCGAGAGTTTCTTATCCTCCAGAAGGACGAGCGGAACGGGACCCCGAGTCGACGAGGTCAGAAAAATTTCATCCGCTGCAATTAAATCTTCATGAGTGAGAACTACCGCCTCGAAAGAGATACCCATCTCATGGGCGCGCTCAATTACGACCTCGCGCCCGATGCCAGGCAAACATCCCGATTCTAGAGACGGCGTGCTCAATCTACCATTTTTCACAATGAAGATATTTGCAGTAGCTGCTTCACAGAGATGACCCGCGGTATTGAAAAAAATCGCTTCGTCAAAACCAAGTCGACGCGAGTGATCGAGGGCGATGCAATTTTCTGCGTAAGATGCGCATTTGAGTCCCACAAGTGGTGAGTGCTCATTTCTCGGCCATGGGGAAATACATGCGCTCAGAGTTTCAGGCGGTACCAGTCCAACAAGAGCAGCCATCCAAACCACACGGTCAATACCAGCAGTTAGATCTCGGAGCGGTCCACTACCACCCGTGACGGCAAGCCGGATTCGTGCTCGTCCGTGACCGAGCTGATTCTTCTCTAGCAACTCGGTGGCAATACCGTCAAAATCTGTCATTTCAAATTTCCAACCAAGTCGTTCACACCCTTGGCGCAACCGTTCAAGATGGCGGTCCGCAAACTTGGTAACCCCATCGACGGCGAGAATGGTTTCAAACAGTCCAAGTCCTAGCATCGCCCCGCGATCCAGCGGAGACTGCAGAAAATCTTTTGGGTGAATCCAATCACCATTGCACCAAATGCGTTTCATGGGTAGTGATACTGGCGCGACATGCGGACTTGTAAATCTTGGATGCAGGTGAAAACAAATTCAGACGTTGCCTGCATTTCTAGATCTGCCAATCTATCGCCCATGCGGTTTTACCTATTTTTGGTCGGATTGACCATTCTTGCCACGGGCGGAGCAGCACCCTACTTGATGAATCATGTTGATGCACTTGGATACGTCACCGGCGCGTTGCAACTAGGTGGCGGAATCTTGATTTGCGGACTTTTCTCGCTCAAAATGCCATGGCACGGCATCATCGGCGCTGGAGTCCTTGCTTTGTTAGGTGCGGCTCGAGGCATCGGAAATCTACCGGGCTTAGCAAAGTTCGTTACCGGCAATCGCCCCCATGGATTCACCCCAGTGATGGAGTTAGGCGTGACCTTACTCTGCACACTGCTATTAGTGAAAATCACTCGGACCCTTTTTCAGGAGCGGACTCGTCGGATGCTGGAGTCGGCGGAGTAAGCGGGTCCACTGAGTTTTGACCCGTTAGATTTTCGACTGCCGAAACCGGATCCTCCACCGGTGCCGGAGTATCAATAACGAGAACCGGCGGCGGAAATAAATCTTGCCACGAATGGAGTTGATAACCCTCCCCCATCCCTCCGATTTCTCCAAGCAATTCCTGGCACCGCTCGCGCCATTTTTCATAATCTGGCGGCGATTTCTCAGCGTCACGACTTCCGGGAAAAATCAAATAGCCAACCTTCAAATCCGAAACAGGACGACTGTATGGCGACGACTTTGGATTGAGTTCACGCGCAATCCGCAACGAACCTTCGCCAACTTTAAAAGTTGGACCACCATCGCCGACAATGGCCGGGTAAAGTTTACCCGCGTAAACAACCACAGCATAATCTCCAATGTTTGGCGCATAGGGTTCATCCGAAGCAAGAATATCCACCGGAATAACAATAAACGGATCATAATCAGCGATGAGAAAGCTCCGACTCTTCATGTCCGCAATGCCCCGTTTTAAGTACTGAATTCGCTCACGCAACCAAGTCTTTCGCTGCGCGGAAGTCGTGTTTGCCGCTAGCTCTTTTTGAGCAGCAACAATCCGCCTTTCCCAGCCTTGTACCATTGGATTGGGTTGTTGGGTTTTCTTTGGCCAACCGTAGCTGGTGAAAGGCTGGTAGTTTGCCGAGTCGACGATATCTATCGGCATCACAGCGAGGCGATCACCATCCGAACCATCAGAAACCACATCCATTTCTGCTTGAAGAAAGAAAACCATACGTCCACTCGCCGATTTGAAATTGAGAATCGTTTCGCAATCATAAAGATTATGTTTAGTTAGAAGCTCATTGAGCAAATTCGCGTCTCGGCGGACACGTCCTGCCTTGTTCTGATAGAGTTTAGCGAACCATGGCGAAACCGTGGCACCTTCAATAAGTGTCGGCAGACCAGGCAGCATCTTTGAAATTTCTGGATTGGAAGACTCGATTTCCGAGAGGGTTTTCGCTGGCACAGGCAGTTTCAATGAAAGCTGATAAGTTGCGGTGTAGCTCGCGTCATTCAGTCGCTCCGTGGATGCGATTCCACCACTTCCCACTTGCACTTCGGTTATAAAAGGGATGCCAGAACGAAGTTTCCGCAGATCGGTGATGGGACCCAAATCAGCAACGGGAGGGGTCACTGGATCAGCAGGCTTTTCCGCGATTTTTTTCTCCGCCGTGGCGAGCGATTTTTCAAGCGCCTCGATCTCGTTGCCATACTTTTCGCCAAGTTCCGCACGAATTCGGGCTTCGATACGTCGCGAAATCTCCTCTATATCCGGTAAAGAGCTCTCCGATTTCGTCGCGAAAATCTCACGCAAACCACGTTTCACTTTGCCAGGAAAACTGCTAAAACATAGGGCAATCGTGGCAAAAAAAACTAAAAAAAACATCGGCCCCATCCGATAAAATCGCTTTTTTTGCCGACGCTGAGAGGTTTTGAGATCGTCCATGCCACGCGATGCTATCGAACCGTTCGAATCCTTCAACCCTCGTCCTGTAAACTTTTACCGAATTATTCAAAACTCGACCATGACAAACCCGTTGCCATCCCTACACTCACCGCCGTGAGTTATCAGGTCTTCGCACGCAAATATCGCCCCAAAACTT
>VFJU01000516.1 GCA_009885905.1 Verrucomicrobiota bacterium | reverse complement strand
ACTACCGACAAAGGCAGTCTCGATGAAGAAACTCTAAATGCGCAATGGTCCGGCATCCACATGCTGTCAGATACAGAAATCGCTGCACTCGCCAAAGCCATCGTCAGCGAAGTTCGCAAACGTGGACCGTTCCTCAGTCTAGCAGATTTCGTCAATCGCCGTGTCGGCACTGACAAAACGCTAGCCCTAAGTGGAGCAATCCAAAGTGCATTAGACTCCGACGACGTGACCATCAATAAACCCTTCCGTACCGGCAACCGAGCCGCCACTGGTGACGAATCTGGATTGGTTTTCCCAGAAGCCGAAAGAGGAGCTGCCGCATACGGCATTCCCGGCTACGTCAAACAAGCCGACATCCTCACTCCAATCGCCCCTTTGCTATCCGCCCGTTCGGACACTTTTGTGATCCGCGCCTATGGGGCAAAAACTAACTCAGCGGGTACCACCGTCATCGCAAAAGCCTACTGCGAAGCGGTGGTTCAACGAAGCCCAAATTACGTCGATTCATCGCAAGACATGAATGCCCCCCCCGCAGCGGGAACAATCAACGCGACTCACGGCCGTCGCTTCGAGATCGTCTCTTTCCGCTGGCTGAGCCCGTCTGAAATTTGAGTATCCATCGTCGCTTGCCTAAAGTACCACTTGCATATATTTCATGACACGTTTGCTTATTTTTCCACTGATTCTGCTGTTTACCCATCACGCCATCGCTGCTGAACAAGCTGCACCCAAGCGACTTTCTATCCGAATTTTTGCAGTAGCGCTGGCAAAAGACCAAGGTCCAGTGTGTGTCATGGTAGGAGAATCTCGTAACCCTGCCTTCGAGATTCCCACGACGCAACTCTCCGATCCCCAATCCGTGACTGCACGTGATTTCATCCTGGCGGAAGCAACGACCACCCCCGAAGCACCACCCGTCGCATTGGCAACCATCCACCTGCCAGAACAAGGCACTGATTTTCGTATCATCCTCATTCCGACTGCAAACAAATCATACAAACCAGTGGTCATCCGTGGAGACGACCCGAAGTTTTCAAACGGAGATTTCTTTTTTATCAATCTATCAACTCATGATATACTCGGTATTCTGGGCGCAACAAAACTTGATTTGAAGCCCGGAGCGCAAGAAATGGTAAAACCTGTTTCAACGAAGTCCGACAAATTTTTCGAAGTTAAGATCGCCAGACGGGAAGAGGGCAAACTCCTCCCGCTCACTAATACCTGCTGGCCGATCGTGAAGGATAACCGCTCATTTGTGATTTTCTACAACGGCGAAAATGGCCGACCCACCTACCGCGCAGTGGACGAATTCATGAAACTCCCAGGCGCATCGTAAAGCAGACTAAGCTTTAACGGCTGAAAATCTCTAATCGCTTGTCTTCGGAGTTCCCTTTCAACTCGGGGGCATACACGGCCTCTACCGTCGCTGGTAATGCTTTAAAATTCCCAAGTGACTCAGCACGAAGTTGATAGCGGAGCACATGTCTGCCTCTCGGTAATGCCCGAATAAAGAAGTCGACGGTACGATCGCGCGGTTCCATGTAAGCACTGATTTCATCGCGATCACCGACGTAGCCACTCAAAGCATCTAGCGCTTCAAATCCAGCGGCCTTGGCATCTGACAAAATCAGATACTCGTAATCATTCTTGCTTTCGAGGACGAGTTCCACTTCCACGCGATCACCGGACGCTATTTTGCCTCCATCCGCGATAGGTTCACGACGGAAGCGCTCAACTTGCTGCCGCGCGATTTCTCCATTGGCATCCGGCACTTCAGTCTCTTTTTCCAATGGAACTAATTTTGAAATCTCCCGCGTCACCTTCACTTCCATTCCAGCAGCGCGCAGCTTATCTTCGAGCGTAAAAACTTCCAAATAGGCATTCGCATAGAGCGTTCCCTTGCCAGTCTTTTCCAATTGGATGTCGTGCTTGCCAGTAGTGACAGCATCACCTGTTAGTACGACCGAGCCATCGAATGAAAAAAGATTATCTCGATTGATGGAAACCTTGCGCAAGGACTTTCCATCTAGCAGTATATTGACCTCCATTTCCGGGATGTCCTCGCCACTAGCTTTGAAGTAGCTGGCAATAGCTTCAATCGCAAACGCGGTGTCGCGAGTGGATTCCCAATAGTTGGAGTGTTTGCGGTTATTCACTAGATATTTCACCAAACCGCGGGTATCTGCGTCCTGTGGCTTCACTGCGGATAGCAACTTGAGATACCAAGCATTCGCTTCGATCTCACTGCCATACCAATTCCACCAAAAATTCATGTTTTGGAGATCAAGATAAGCCGTCTGATTTTCTGCATCTCGCTTGAGAAATTGAGAAATCATCATCATCACTTCATCACGACGGGTTAAATCACCTTTGCGGTGTTCTTCAAGCCCAAGCAGACACTTGGCATAAACAGGCAGTGCGATACGGTCTCGATAGAGGAACGCGAGCATACTATCCGAGTCTCTATTGGCTTCGCCCAAAACATACCTCACAAACGCGTCGATTGCATCTGAATCTGATTTTTCTAGTCGGCTAGAATTCCCAATCTTCTTACCTGCCTTACGCAGTGCCTCACGCTCCACATGAAACTGCATGGCATCCGTTTGCTTGCGTTCGTAACGCGTTAACCAGTCAATTCCAGAATCTAACATGACACTAGGAATCTTCGTTGCGTTCTGCTTCGCCACTAATAATCCGTGAACCACAACCGCCGTGGTGTGAGGATATGAAGCCTCCCCATAGCCGGAAAACCAGCCCCAACCCCCATCGGAGTTCTGCATCGACCTGAGTTTTTCAATCCCTTCCTCGGTCATCTTTGCAACCTCTATCTCGTCGAAAACTGGGTTGGTTTGCCATTGCTTCCACTGCGCCGCTCGGACCGCTGTATTGCCCAATTCTTGTGGATTGAGATTGATACGCTTTGCTTTAACTTCCGCTAGGTTAATTTTCAAATCGCGTAGCATCTTTTGTGCGATCACGGTAGGAACGAAACGATTCAAAGTTTGTTCGGTGCTACCGTATGGGAAACTTGCTAGATAAGGAATCGCATCAACCACTGCACCTGCGATACTCGGCGAAAAGCGAATAGTAAGTTTCGATTGCTGTTCCCGTCTTTGTTCCGGAACGGTGATCTCGATCCCTACCGACTTTTCATCTGACTCAAGCACACGACTCCACGCATCTTGACGCAACATTCCATGAACTTTAACTGGCAACTTTCGCTCAACCGCGTCCCCAGCATCACCATCATCGGCCCGCATCCGAATCGTCGCTTCTCCTTCGCGTAACGCTTTAACACGCCAATCCACACGAGCTTCCGAGCGTGCCGCAATTTCGACAGTTTTTTCTTCACCATCTATCGCCTCCAGTTGATTACCTTCCAACTCCAATGACACTTTAACCGTTTTCGCAAAGTCATGATCATTCTGAACCACCGCGCTGAAAACCGACTCGTCCCGCTCCACCAAGAACCGAGGCGCCTGCAGACGAACTAACAATTCTTTCGAAGTGATTATTTCTGCACTACCTTCTCCAACCCGTGTTCCCTTCGTAAGCACCCAAACGCGGGCTTTCCATGTGGTTAAGTTGTCAGGGAAAACCAATGGAATTTCAGCGTGACCTTCCGCATCCGTCTGGATAGCACCGGACCATTTTAAAAGATCCGCGAAATCCTTACGAACGATGATTTTATTACCGTTAGAATAATTTTTACTCATGTCCATTTGGCTGTCCGCCATTGGTATATCAGCACTCGATGATTCCATAAGTGCCATCCCACCACTGACTTCAGCATCGTTTTTCATCATCATTCGCGCACCTCCCTTGCCAAAGCCTCTTCGGCCTTCTCTATCATTCATAACGCCTCCAAAGCGACCCAGTGGTTGCATTCCCACAGCATTCATTCGCACCAAATTGCCATGCGAACTCGGAATCGAACTCTTGCCTTCCTCCGAGTAAAAACTATTTTTCCAAGACCAAAAATTTTCACCAATCGCTCCAATATTCGATCCACCACTGATCGCTTCGAGGGATTTATCATAAATAGAAACAACCGCCGTGCCAACAACTGGCTTACCGTCGGCGCCACGCAAGATCACGCGAAGGGCAGATGATTCGCGAGGTTTCACCCTAGCTTTCAATGGTACAAGAGTGACATCAATGAGTTGGCTGATAGGTGGCAACAAGACTTGTCGTACCGCAGTATGAACTTGAGCCCCAAAAACCGTGACCCCCTCAATAAACATGTTAGGCATGTCTCGAAGATCCAGCGGAACCTCGACCTCCAAGCTCTTTCCATCGAGTTGGATTCGCCGTGCTTCGCGACCGGATGAGCCCGCAACATGGAGGAACAACCATACATTAGCATTCGGCTGATCGCTGTTGACTCGCAATTTAAGTTTGTCTCCTGCAGTGTGAGTGATCTTATCCGCAATAAGTTCGAGTGGACCAAATTTCCATGCTGCGGGATCACTGCGCCCAGGACCTTGGACGTTCAAAATAGCTGCCCCCTCGGCAACATCGTTGCCATTAGATGACAACCTAGCAGAAATTCTGTACTGACCAGTAACAGGTGCCGCGAACCTCTGACGGATCTCGCCCGCTGCATCGGTTTCTACGACGAACGACTGTGTTTCTTGTTCTTCAACCCGTCCGTTTTCTCCGCAACTCAAACTAAAAATAGTAATAGTTCCTTTGGCTCCAACAACCGGTATACCAGCGAGAGTGGAAGCCGAAACTGTTGCCTCGATCGACTCACCCGCTCGGGTATAGCCACGGTCAGTCCAGACAATAACTTCATAGGGCTTGCGTGCTGCTATCACCGAACCAGTGCCACGCTCTTCTCGACGCGAGGCATCCACAACGCGAGCTTCAATCGTGTAATTTGCATCCATGTCGCCATGGATTTCCTTGGCGGTTGTCGTGTCAACTTCAACACTCAACGTGCCATCAGGCCCGATGGGCAAATTGCGTTTGAGCACTAGGTCATCGGGTGCCCAACGACTTCCCTGCCACCATGGTGGATGTGGAGGCAGACATCCCCAGCTTTTCCACGTTGGATGCCAAGGAGCTTCGTACTGGTTCCACCATGCACCCGCGCCGTAGAGCCAATCCCAGCGCCAATAGGGAAACCAACGTTCGCGGATTGCTACACGCTTAACGATCACTTCAACGTTGGCATTTCTAACGGGTGATCCATGAAAATAAGTTGCCTTCACCGTCGCCGTGAATTTGTCTCCTAATTTCACGGGTTTGCTTGGAGCCTCGACTTTCACTTCATATTCAGGCTTGCGGTATTCTTCGACTAAAAGATTTACGGCGCATGCGATCTCGTCACCGATCTGAAACTTGGCATTCCACGTACCAAGTCCACCATCTTTAGGAATAATAAATTCACATTCCACGGCCCCATACGCGTCCGTTTTTAGATTCTTAATTTTGATCACCTCTTCGCCTCTACCATTAGAAATAATATGATCGCCTAACTTGTTTTTATACTTGTCTTCGTCTGGTTCGAAATAGCCGACATTACGGAAATAATATTTTAAGTGTACCGTATCACCCGGCTTGTAAATTGATCGATCTGAAATTCCATAAGTTAGATCGCGATTGCCATTTTCTAATTGAGGAGTTTGAATAATATACGCTTGAAAACCAAAAAATGCAGGCGTCCGGTCTTTTTTGCGCGCTATCGCCATCCATTGGTAATTTTCATCCCAGTCTCCGGGCTTAAGTAGCGTCTTGCCATCGGCGTCAGTTAAGCGTTTGAATACCTTAGTAAAAACTTGTGTGCGTCTTTCTAGCGAATTTTTACGATCAAAATTTTCGACGCGATATCCAAAAAATTCAATTTCAGATTCTGCAACAGGAGCACCTGTAATGGCATCGGCAACCCACCATTGCTTTATTCCACCAACATCATTTTGAACAAGTACCGCATCCACGATTGATATCATCGTATAAAATGAATTGCCTCCATCTATATCACCTCTGATCCACCAAGTGCCAGCTTGTTTGAGCGGCGCAGAAATATCCGCACGCGTGTCTCGATGTCTCGCATTTGGTGCAAGTTTACTTTCCCACGAAGTAACAGGTTTGCCGATGTATTTGCTAGACTCCTGCGAAATAAGACGCTGAGCGATGCTTGATGCATTGAGTCGCTGCCAATCCAACTCGCGGGGATTGCTTCTCAAATAATCCGTCGTGTCACGCAGAACTGCATCCATATCGATCTGCGACGCGGTAAACTTGATTCTTGTGGCATTACGAAAGACCAGTGGCAGATTCGGGCAAGTGCCTGTCGCGACCGTTTCCACAGTCCCAAAGCGCCCCCAACGACCAACGATCTGCTTGAGTAGTTTTTCACGTGATCGATCGTTTCCAGGACCATATTTGGCAATGGTCTGCTCTAGCACTTCACGGGCTTTGTCGTATTGAAGACGGTTGAGAAAAATATCGACCAATGCGTCACCGGCAATATTACCGACTGCTGGATCTGCTAGAACTGAGCGATACAGCGCGATGAAGTGCTTGGAATCAGGCAGTTTAAAACGTCGAACACCATCCGATGTTTTCGCAAGACATTCATTTTCGGCAAGCGTTTCTAGCTCAAGAATTCCCTTTGTTTTCTCGGGGTCTTGTTGATTCCACCACCCATAAGACGAAAGCGTTTCTGTGCCAAATTGGGACTGTGAAAATTGTGCAAGGGTGATTGTAATTT
>VFJU01000411.1 GCA_009885905.1 Verrucomicrobiota bacterium | reverse complement strand
TGACATCACCTACACCGTCGAGGAATCCGGCGATCTGGCCATGTGGACTCCCGTCACGCCCACAACGGAAGAAATCACCAGAATCCCGATCCCTAACACTATCCTGCGTGAAGTCACGGTCCGCCGCCCGGTCACGGGCACGCGACAGTTCCTGCGCGTGGTCGCCGCGAAACAATAACTTGTTTCCGAGTGCAGCCCTCCAGCCTACAACCCGTCCTACAACACCTCATGAAACACCACTTCCGCTGCATGAAACACCACATCCACTGCCTCCGCGTGCTGGCCAAATCATGGCGGTGCCTGCTTCGCACCCGAGCCTGTGGAGCGGTTACCGCGTTGTTTGCCATAGCGCTGCCGCTTGGTTCTGCAAATGCCTTGGCCGCCACCGTCACCTTTGACACGGCCACCTTGGGTGGGACCGGCAGTCTGGGGACCGAAAGCAAGACGGTGACCGGCCCGGACGGCACGTCTATCTCCCTGCGCGGGTGTGGCCCCACCGCGAGCACGCTCTTCGGTGCCACCCTACCCGGCTCCGGCGTGAGCGGCACGAATGTCGCCACCGTCGGTATCCTGGATGGCTTCGTGACCGGTGGTCTGGGCACGGTGGCGGTGCTCGACGGGCCGAGATCCGAGGTGCTCACCGTTTCCTTCGGCACCAATGTCGCGATTTCACAAATCACCCTCACCGGGTTGGAACGCGCGGACGATGAGTTGATTCTGCAAGGGGTGATCGCCAATCCCGGTACGGTGACTTTCGCGACCTTGGGCACGGCAACCGTGTCGGGGGTGACTTACACCTACGATGCCCTGACCCGGTCCTTGAAGCTGAACTTCAACGGGCTGGCCCTGTCCAGCGGAACGCAGGCGGCGGATGCCGTGGTGGTGAGTTTCGCCAACCCTCTGGTGCTGGACTTTTTCTCCTTCAGTGCCGACCATAGTGGCACCAGCGGCGGCGGTGCGGGGTTGAATTCGATCGTCTATACCACCCGGGCCGTCGGACCACTCACGGTCAGCGTGAATGCCGCCAGCAAACAGTGGGATATCAGCCCTACGCTGGTGGGCACCCACCAAGTTTACTCCTATATCAAGGACAATGTGTA
>VFJU01000563.1 GCA_009885905.1 Verrucomicrobiota bacterium | reverse complement strand
CTTCTGCCTTGCCGTAACTCAGTCCTGAGCGACCACTATCTAATAGTTTTCCAATCTCCGACTGTCTACCGAAATAAGCTCGGGTGATTTCCTTGGCGTTGTCACCGGCGAGAAGCTTGAGTGTGATTTTGTCTTCAGGATTTGGAATGTCTTTTGCAGTGCAGGAAGGAACTGGTGTTACGGTGACTTGGAATATTCCAGTTTTATCTAACGGCGCCTTGGCATAGCTATTCAACCTTCCTCCGAAAGAGTCAAGAAATGGATCGGCAACCACTTTGGGATTTTTGTCATCTCGTTTTCTAACAAGAATATTCTGTGAGTTAATATTTTGATCTGCTTCTAAAAAATCAACACTGTAGTAGGAATCGACAACCTTCCGATCCGAGTGGGTCTCTTGTGCGTTGATTGAAATTTTACCGGTTGCGGGCAAAGCCTTGGCCAGACAAGAGCTTGAAAGTTCGTCTTGTGGCGTTTGGGTTTCCATGAAGTTCAAGCGTTCCTCCAATGATTGGGCGGTAAGAAATTTTCTTAAAACTTCGTTCGTCGTCATGATTGATGCCGCTGTTTCGCTTTCTTTAGATTGTGAAGAAGAAGGAGTGACAGTCGTCTGAGGGGTTGGTGCGGTGATAGGTGGTGATAGCGGCTTGGGCTCGGGCAAGCTTGGATTTTTGAGATGTTCTTGTTTGTTAGGTTTTGTCTGCGAGGGAAGGGATTGGGATGGGTTGGGCTGTACGGTGAGATTTTCGACAGGTAGATTTTGCGAACTTTGCTTGTTCAATATAATTACAATTCCGTAAATTAGCACTCCCGTTGCTAGTACAAAAAGTATCACAATCAGCAAGCGCACCAGTTGAGATTTAGCAGAGGGGCGAGGCTCCAGCGGGTCCGGGGCTTTCCAATCAAGATTTTCTGGGATCGGCTCATCGACGATCTGGGCGATAGGGTCGCCATTGTGGTCTCGATTTGGCAATTGCTTTGCCTCAGGGCGCTGTGAACTGGATGAGGGCGATGGCATCGCCTCGAAGCTTTTGCCGACTCGAACCAAAGACGGCGTCGAATCCGCGAGGTTAACGTCAATCGGGAGCGAACTGAGAGCAGATTCTTGTACGGATAGGGTGCGAGAAGGAGAGTGATCTACCGGCATCAATAATGCGGAAACTGGCACCATTTCGACCGGGACATGCACCGAGACTTGCACCGGCAGCGAGTGTGGCGCTTGAATGATGCTGCGACAGGTTGGACAAGGCCCCGTAACTCCTGCGAAGCTGACCGGAACGGTTAACTTGATACTACAGGCGGGGCAGTTGAATGTGATCGTTTCGGCTGACATTTAGTTCCGCGGGAAACCTATGTAAAACCACGAGCTCGTCAATCCTTCAGAAATCTTAACAAGATTATCGCCATTTAAGATCACGCTGCTTTTCGCATCAGGGCGATGAGGACGCCTTGGAT
>VFJU01000157.1 GCA_009885905.1 Verrucomicrobiota bacterium | reverse complement strand
CCCTCCGCCTTGCTGCCGGGGTCGGTGGCAGCGGCGTGAGCTTCACAGGCGGCCTTAGAAATCCGATCCAGTTGGGCACGCAACTCAGCACGGATCTTTTCTAGCAATTGATTTTTCATCCTTAGATGGCGAATCTTGCACGGCCTAAGCACCGATGCCAGACTCTTTCATGCTTACCGTTTATGTTTATCAAAATTGCAGCACCTGCAAGGACGCACTCAAGTGGCTCGACCGTAACGGCATCACCTACGACACACGTCCGATTCGGGAATCCCCACCCACTCCCGCCGAGCTCAAAAAAGCCCTAACAGCATACGGCAACGACTTACGGAAAATCTTCAACACTTCCGGAGTCGACTACCGCTCTCTCGGACTGAAGGATCGATTACCAACAATGAGCGAAATTGAAGCGATCGACATTCTATCAAAAAACGGAAATTTGGTGAAGCGACCTTTTGCCATCAGTGGAGCAAGTGTGTTAGTTGGATTTAAAGAACCGATCTGGGAGATTTTTTTTGTTAGTAAAAACACATGACTCAGAAAACTCGCGATCCACAATAATCAATTTTATGAATTCATCCATGTGGGAAATGATAACTCTGGGCACGATCTCTGGCCTTGATGGCACACTGGTCGCATGGTTGATCACCGGCAGCTTATTGCTTGTCGGCCTCGTTGGATGCGCCCTACCGATTTTACCAGGGCATCTCATCATCGTCGTTGCTGCGGTGGTGTATCGCATGATGCTAGGAGCCGCGAGCGGCCTGAGTTGGTGGTCGGTCGGGGTACTGATCCTGCTGTCGGTTGTTTCTCAAACATTCGAAGTCCTCAGCGGAGCTGCGGGTACTAAATGGTTCGGCGGCACACGCTGGGGAGCACTCGGCGCACTTGTCGGCGGCATCGCTGGGATGTTTTTTCTCCCGCTCGGGCTAGTCATCGGACCATTGCTTGGCGCGGTGGCGGGCGAGATGATCTTTGCGAAAAAATCAAGCCAGCAAGCCACCATTTCCGGTATCGGCTCGGTGGTGGGCACACTTGCAGGGATGATCATCAGGCTCGTAATCGGCGTATTGATGGTCGTCTGGTTTTTCCTCGATGTGTTTTTGGTTGGAAAATAACCCTAGCGCCCTCACCCTAATTGCGCCGCTCCCTGGACGGTCGCAATTTCGCGCAAGCGGAGTTGAGGAAAGTCCGGACACCACAGGGCAACGCGCCTCATGAAAGTGAGGGACGGGAACCGCGAGGAACTCGGACGGAAAGTGCAGCAGAAAGATACCGCCGATGACTCGCAAGGGCACAGGCAAGGGTGAAATGGTGGAGTAAGAGCCCACCGCGAATCCGGGTAACCGGACGGCATGGCAAACCCCGCGTGGTGCAAGACAGAACAGGGGAAGGGCTGCCCGCCCGCTATTCTCCGGGTATTAGTCGCACTCTGCGCAAGCAGGGCGCTTCGCTTTGGCGGAGTGAGAGAAATGGCCGTCCAGCCTCGCAAGGGGCGGACAGAATCCGGCTTACAGGGGAGCGGCACTCCCCCATAAGCGCTAACTTAACGCGGCAAGGTAGGGCTGACCCGCTACGGTCAGCCGACTTTTAAATGGTAGGGCTGACCCTCCGTGGTCGGCCGACTTTAGCCCTGAGGCTGAGGTGAGGATTGAATGCAACTTCTTCAGGAATATTCTCTCGCGCGCTTGGACAATTCACGCCGCTGGCGATAAGTGGGCGGACCGCGGAGGGTCAGCCCTACCGGGCGGCAATCATCAGAAGACTACCCGTTTCCAGTTCTCCAATGGTAATTTTCTTAAACTAGCACTTATGAGGCACTTTCCCCACCCCAAGCGCCCCCTATCTCCAAGCGATCCAATCTAGCGGACCGTTGCAATTCTCTCTTGAGATTTCCCTCAAACTGTCATCATTTCTCAGTGAAACCGCCCACACGGATTGCCCATTTTAAAATTCACGCCACCCTTTTATGCAGCCCACTTATGCCCAGCAACCAGATCACCACTCGGTGGATCAACTATCAAACGAAGCTCTCGCTGAGATGGCGAGACTCGCTTGGCGAAACAACGCACGCTGCATCGGACGATTATTTTGGAATTCGTTAGAACTCCTCGATGCTCGCTCCGCTGCAAACGCCGACGAGGTTTTCGAGGCCTGTGTTCAACATCTACACTACACGACCAACCAAGGTCGCATCCGTTCGGCAGTCACCGTTTTCGCTGCTACCCCACCTAACGAACGAGGCATTCGCATATGGAACCGCCAATTGATCCGATACGCAGGCTACCGTACGGCGGATGGAGTCATTCTCGGAGACCCCGAGCAGTTAGAATTCACCTCCCGGGTCATGGAACTTGGCTGGTGCCCACCAACTAAGCGGTCGGCATTCGATGTGCTACCCTTAGTGATCGATTTTCCCGGACAAGCACCCAAGCGATTCAATCTACCTACAAGCTGTGTGTTAGAAATTCCCATCACTCATCCAGAGTTCGCTTGGTTCGCCGACCTCGGACTGAAATGGCATGCTGTCCCCGTCGTATCTGACATGGCACTCGTCGGCCATGGACAACGCTTCACCGCGGCACCATTCAGCGGATATTACATGGGAACTGAAATTGCCTCGCGCAACTTCGGCGACGAGAACCGCTACAACATTCTTCCAACCATCGCAGACCGCATGGGCCTTGATAGATCTTTAAAAAGAATGCTGTGGAAAGACCGCGCCTTAGTGGAAATCAATACCGCCGTACTTCATTCATATCGTGAAGCGGGCGTAACCATCGTCGATCACCACACCGCCTCTGCACAATTCATGCAACACGTTGCGAAAGAGGAACAATGCGGGCATAAAGTCCCGGGTGATTGGTCTTGGCTGGTTCCGCCGATGTCCGGATCCGCCTGTCCAGTATTTCATCGCTACTACGATGACGAGCGACCAGAACCTGCTTACACCGAACAAGACCGCGCATGGTAAACCACATGGCGATGAGCGGTTAGGGTTTTTTCAGAGGAGGAAATGGCATTTTACCGCTACGGAGGTTTTTCAGGGTCGCTGGCTCAGCAAGACGCGCCGAGTTGAGTTCGTAGGTCTTGAGGAGTAACTGTGAAATCTTGCTAGACTCCGCAGTCGGGGTCCCCACTTTTTTCTGAGCTAGGTTCACCGCCTGAGTTGGGGTCACCCCTTTGGCTGCTAGATCTGCCATGGCCGCGATGGCTTTGCGGAAAATCACCAGTGCATCATCCCCACCGCTGGCGATGCTAAAAGCCGGGACCATTTTGTCGACGAGCGCGGTTGTCTCGTCTGTCTGAACTGACGGAATCTCATCCGCCGCAAGCATACTAACCGACCCAAGAATGCTTGCGCTGATGATGCATGCGGTAAGAGCAGATTGAAAATTCATACAATATTTTTGATTGGTGTTTATTTAAATTTACCAAGCACATTGAAAAGTTCATCAAGCACTATGGCGAGCAAAGAATTTGGCCCGATGATACCACTCGTTCTCTTGTTCATTTCAGGTTTTTCCTTGCACGAATGGACTTGCCGATGAAAATCCACACCCCGCGCCGCGATTCTACCCCATGAGCGAAATAACAATTATGCCAAAAAACGCCAGCTTCGCACAAATCGGCGAAGTCATCCGTAACCACCAATCGTTCGTCTTGATCAGTCACGTTCGGCCAGACGGAGATGCCATCGGATCGCAACTCGCTCTGGGATTCGCACTGCTCGCCGCAGGGAAAATTGTCCGCATGATCAACGAAGATGGGCTACCAGAAAATCTCGCTTTCATGGCGGGCTCGCAAAAAATCGAACTGCCACCGAGCACCCCCATCGACGTCGAAGTAGCCATCGCTCTCGACACCGCGACAAAACCTCGCTTGGGCGAAAAGGCAATTCATGCAGCGTCCAAAGCAAAATTATGGCTCAACATCGACCATCATATTTCTAACCCCGGCTACGGCGATCTAAACCTCATCGACTCGACCAGTCCAGCAACCGGTCAGATTCTCTATCAACTCATCACCGCTCTCGGCTTACCAATGCCCGACGAGTCCCGCGACGCGATCTACGTCGCAGTATCTACGGACACTGGGTCATTTCAATACCCATCCACAACGGCCATCACCTACGAACTTGGTGCCGACCTCATCAACCGCGGACTAGACGTTGGAACGATTAATTCTAACATTTACGACAACTACCCATACCGCCGCGTCGAATTGATGCGTGCTTTGCTTAATACGT
>VFJU01000562.1 GCA_009885905.1 Verrucomicrobiota bacterium | reverse complement strand
GGGCTCAAACGCCGACGTGATCGTGGTAAGCACACTTCTAACATCAAGTGGAATGATGGTTTTCGGCGACCTTTATAAACCAAGTTAGAAATCTTCAAAAGAGCAGACTTTAGCAGGAAAACTCGTAATACGTACTGCGATAAAATTCAGCTTTTTTTACTGATCTGCTTGCGGAAAAGTGGTACTAGCTCCGCATCCATCCAAGCGAACGCTGCTGGTAATCCATCTTCAAGATAGATTTTTCCAATCGAGGCTTCGACCCGAGTCGGATTTCCGAAGGCGCTCAAAAAATCGTTAGATGTTAACCGAGTGAACCACTCGCCATCCATGACGTTGCGCTCCCGTAAAACAAATTGTCGGGCAAAAAGTGCGAGTACGGCATCACCGATCCATGCGGCTTCTCTTTCACTTCGAAGTTCTTCATCTTTACGGCTCACGCGGACAGCATGCACAATCCTATAAAGGTCGCACGAATTTTTGCGCCTGTTCTTGTCGGATCCGCTCACGCAATCGGTTTTCAGAAACTGCATCCCAATATCCCGGTTGCAGCTCGATGAAAATCGACGAATAAGGTAGCGCAGTGGCTGTACGAATGACCAACACGTCGAAGCTGCGATTGGCATCCTCAACCAGAGTGAGAAGAGATTGTTGGTCAAGCTCCGTAAGTTCGTGACCACGGGTCGATGATTTAATGGACTTTTGCAACTCATCAATGCCAGGAGCAAAATCGTTTTCCACCGAACGAAGTTCCCTCGGCACGTAGACCTTCGGTCTTAAATTTTCAGTTTGTTCCAGAACATTGAGGACATAGTCAAGCGTCTCCGGAATGCTAACGGATGAATTTACTTGGCGAATCCCCGGCCTGCTATGCGCTGGAAATGACGCCTCCGCGATCACGATCCAGTTGCGGTAACCGAGTTGACCAGCCTGTCGTTCGACCGCCGTCTGCCAGCGATTGGCATCCGGCATACCCATGCATCCAATAGACAACAATGCGGCTCCAATGGCGATGAAACTGCGACTGATAACCATGAATTTAGTTATTCATTTAGACCATGCCTGTCAACGCACTGTCGATGATCATTTGATGGTTTTGAATGGTGTAAGAGAAACTCCAATCCAAGTTTACAAACTCATTCCTTCACCGCTCTGCGATCTACATCAGCTGTGCCCCGGCCTCAGCCAATTCCGAACGCTCACCACGATTAAGGGCAACATGCGCGACAAAAGGTTGCCCCTTGAGTCGGTTACGAGTGTAAACGAGACCGTTACTTCGGCTGTCAACGTATGGGTTATCGATCTGCGCAGGATCACCAACGAGCACCAATTTAGAGTCACGAGACATCCGAGTGACAATGGTCTTAGCCTCCTGCGGGGTGAGTTGCTGCGCCTCATCAAGGATGAAAAAACGGTTAGGAATCGAGCGCCCACGGATATAACAAAGAGCCTCAATTTCAAGGATTCCTTGTTCCATTAGAAGCTCGTAGGGCTTCTTTACCGCGGTCGGTGCCCCACTGACTCCTCCTGACTTCTGCTGTTTGCGGCGTGGTCCAAGTGGCGTGGTAGGTCGCATCAGAAGGTCGAGCGCATCATGGATTGGTTGCAGCCACGGACGCATTTTCTCGTCGAGCGAACCCGGAAGAAATCCGAGTTGATCCCCCATTGCTACGACTGGTCGACTAACCGTGATGCCGTTATATTTTCGATTAAACATTTCATGTAAACCCGCAGCCACCGCGACCAAGGTTTTGCCTGTGCCGGCATGACCGTAACAAGTGACCAAGGAAATATCTGGGTTTAGCAGGGCATCGATGAGGCAGCGTTGCCCCAGATTGAGCGGCTTGAGCGACTGACCATCTGGGATTTTGAGAACCTCAGGAATATTGAGCCTAACAAATCTACCGTCATGAGCCAGACGAGCTGGAATGGTCTGTTTCTCTCCTGCACCTAACAAAACGTACTCGTTAATCGCAATGCCATAAACACGATCATCAGAAATTGGTAGATCACCTGTGCTCGCAAAGCGGTGCAACTCGCTCGAGTCCACTTCGACTCGACGGACCTCATAATTCGACACCTCGCGGGCATCTACTTTATCGTTCAAGTAGTCTTGACAGTCGATCCCGACCGCGCGGGCCTTGAGCTGCATATTAATGTCCTTGGTCACCAAAACGACCGGGGCCTTGTTGAATTGCATGAGCAACAAACAAGCCGCAAGGATACGGTGATCGACCCGCTCGCGATCTGGAAAAACTCGGTGAAAGCTATTGAGAAGTTCCGAGTTTTTTGGGCAACTGGCTGGATCATAAATCACTAAACGCACCGTTCCGCCGCCTTCCGTCGAGACACCTTGCGTAACTTTTTCCGAGTTAGAAAACATTTCGGTTAGCCGCCGATGGACTCGGCGCGCATTCGCTCCACGCTCGGTTTGCTCAGACTTAAACTTGTCCAGCTCAGAGAGAACATCGACAAGAATGCATAAATGATTTTCCTTAAAGCGCTCCAGAGCAGCCGGATCATGCAGCAGCACATTCGTGTCCAGAACGTAGTTTTTAACTAGCTGCGATGGCGCGGTCAGTCCCAACTCCGTGGGCTTGGGAGAACTTCCGCCTATTCGCTTTTTCCGGGGACCGCCTCCACTTTCTGAGTTTTCTTTAAACAATGCTGACTGACCTTCCTCGCTGCGATGAATCATCGTGATGGGTGTGACTGATGGGTGTTTTGACGGGTGCTGGTGAGATGCTTAACACCGGCCCGTCACCAGCATTTGCAATGCCAAATCGTGGCCTCGAATCTTTAATCGCTTTAATCAAGATAGCATTACTATCCACGATCATAGATGGATGACAATGGCAAACTTGTGACGAACTTGGATGATTCCATCCTCATTGATTTGTAAGATGCTGGCGAAGGATTCGTCCAACTTCAGCAATCCCTAGCGGGTGCTGATTCGTCCAGTGGTGACTGGGAATGATCAACTCACTCCGTGCCCCCGCAAGATGACTGCTCCAATATGGCACGATTCCGTCCGTACTTACTGGCGCGGTCTGATCGAGATTCCCACCTTTGCCACGGTCGCCGATGATAGTATGGAAGGGAATGCTCGGCGTTGGGGGAATATCTGCCAACGCGGTGACGAAACGGTTTTTGGGGTCAAGGAAATCAATACTGTTAGGCAGGCGCCCGAGTTGCTTGGTCGTCGGATTGGGCTTAACGTAATCTAGAATGTCAGAGTCAATTGATAAATTGTCCATAGGGCTTCCTATGATTTTAGAACCCAATCGACCGAAAATGTTAGTAGCGAGATCCGCACCGCGGTGGGAGGGCGATGCAAAGATGACACGCGAGACGTCTGCGCGATGATTAAAGATAAGCGATCCTGTCATGATGTTTCGCGTCTCATCAGAAAAGGGAATTTTTTCAGGTGGCTTATCATAAAAAGCATCCCAGAGTTTCATACCACTGTCGGTGATCAAGGTACGGCTGATCATCCCGCCCATGCTGTGGCCGACCACTACGATTTTTCGATGTTCTGGATAGTGGCGATTGACTGCATCCAACTGCTTACGAAGTACGGATGCCACAAGTGGATATGGGAAACCCGTTGGATAACTGAAAAACCAAAACTGATAATTTTGGCGGATCGTGGCATCGCCACGCAAAGTTTGAATAAGTGGCACCCATGTTGCTTGAGAATCTCCCAGGCCATGAATACAAAGCACTGGTATCTTTGCTGGCTCATAGGGTTGTAGCCTTGCTAGCCGTATATTTGATTCTAATTCTTTCGCTTTAAACAAGCCCCTGAGTTCGTTTTTCCTTGGTTTAATATCTGCTAGAGCAAGTGCCAATGGAGCCACAAAATCTGCCGCAAGCGGATAATTGTGATGGTTGACTTGCACAGTTTCAACAGCGAGTGGATCGATAATCTTACCAACGCAGTTTCTTCCGTTAAAGTCCACAACACCGGTCATCCCATAAAAAATCCGATTACCTTGTGAGAAAACATCGATCTTTTCAGGATCGACGTCTTTGCTCATAACGATCAGAGGCGCGCCTATACCCTCTTTGAGGGTACGCTGGGCGACGAGCGTACCTTTGAATTTAAAATGATCCGCTGGCTGAATTTTAAAGTTCGACGGATTTCGCTCGGGTTGAGAGTCTCGCTGAATCGAGAAGACCCAATTTTTATTAGATCCAGGGCAATGCAGTGGGCTTTTCCATGGCTCCAACCCAGCTTGATCGATGATCCCAAACATACGACTCACCGAGAAATTGTAATCTTCTTGGGCCTGTAGATCATCCGACTTAATTTCTAACGCGTTATTGGCGGCGGCGGCGGCATCAAGGTAGTGCCCCATCTCGATTAGAGGCGAAGATGGGCTTCTAAGCGTACTGGCGATGATCTGTCCGGCTGGAGTGTCAGAACGGTAGCTTGGTTTTACCTGATATAAAGTTGAATAATTTTTGCAACCAGAACTAACAAGTAAAAAACTAACTGCTAAAAAAAACGCGGATTTCATAACATTAAGATGAATAATAACAACAAGCATCCATGAAAATTTCGATCACGGAAGTAAAATAGCTTTCACGTCGCAGCTTAAAATTTTTCAAAAACCTCGACGTCGTAAATGTGACCCGAGCCAGCCAAATGCAATGACCTAAAGTTTAGAGGAGCGAGAAGCTGACTCAAGTGTTCACGATTACGGAAATCAAAACGTTTGCCAAAGAGTTCCAATATTCGAATGCTCGGATGATCCCGATAGGTATTGATAATCAAGCAGCCACTTTGGATCGTCATTTCAGCCAACCGCGCCACCAAATCATGCGCGGTGAACGACTCTTCGGGCTCGTGAAGCATCAGTCGTTGTTCGGTCGTTCCGTGAGATACACCCTGAAAGTACTCAAGAATCCCGATGGCTGTGACGACATGATAAAACGCAGGCTGCTCGCTTGCATGATCGGCAAAAATATCTTCGGCGAGAGCAATGATTCCATAGTCTTTTTGAAACGTAAAAAGATTTTCACGAGTGCTTTCCAGCTTGGACAGAAGTCGATTTGATTTTGCGGTATTCGCTGGATCACGATCCGTAATCACTGCGGTGATCGACTTAGGGTCGCAGCCGTCACGAATGAGTTTATCGTAGGCTAAAATCAGGCTAAGTCCCGTCCCAGCAGCCACGGCCTTGATGCGGACCGACTCTCCGCGATCGAGAATACGCTTCGCAGCGTTGTACGTTGCTTGGGTTTCTGAAGCGAAACGAACTTGGACGTCCTTGCTTTGGACGGAGTCAAAAAAGATCCTATCCCATAGCCCTCCATTTTTGCGAATCTCTGGAGAGAGCATCATGTATGGCCCGTTCATCGGATCGCCACCCTCTACCAGTGCTGCGGTATCGGCTTTGGAGGAGGTAAGCAAAGCTTGGGCATAAGGATGACCCGAACTCTCAAAGAGTGGGTTGTTGAAAAGCGTTATCACGTTGCCCGAATCATCTAACGACTTTTTAGACTTAGTGGACCACTTGACGACTTTTCGAGAAACATACCCAACAAAAATCTTACCCTTATTCGCCGGCTTGATCTTGCTTTCATGAAAAATGGCACTGTTCAAGCTCGCAACAATCGCCTCAGCCAAATCATGCTGATCTGGTGAATAAAGTGCAGCCACCGCGACCATAGGCTTGATATCTTGCATAGAATTTATTTTACAACACGCAACGCGTCCGGCTTGAAGTCGTTGACTGGAAAATTCACATTATGCTTACTGTTAGACCCTTCGATTTCAGTGATCGAATCGACACCCGGTCGTTGCAAAGAAAAGCTCGAAGCAACTGAGCGCCCCGTGTCGTCCTTTGCCACTCGGGTCGTGTCGATGCGTTTCGCAAGCTTACCAGATTCGGTGTATTTTTCCACACGCAGCGTGACCATGCGCTTGGTATCAATCCAACTGAGAATTTTAGGATAGGTTACACGGTCTCCCTTACCGGGCTTGGACTCTAGGATTTGACACTCCACTCGGTCTACCACTTCCTTGCCGACGATGGTTTGATTTTCCCATGTGAAAAAGTTTTCTATCAAATCATCATACGAGAGATCGCTTCCGAAGATGCCATCTTTCATCTTTGCTGGAGTGAGTAGAAGCAATGAGTCGGGCAACGTGTAAACTGCACCGGTCGGAGCGTGTTCACCCTCTCTACGCAAGAGGAATGACTCCCCTTTTCTCTCTTTAGGCCAAAAAATTTGGTAAAGAATGTCTGTAGATCCTTTGTTGCGCTGAGACTTCACTTGGAGTTGCATCACTGATTTATTACCGTTAGTCGGTTGGCGAATTTCCATTCTCAACCGCACCACAGAAGATCCATCTTGAAGGCTAGAGTCCAACTGTGCGGCAAGCGCTTGCGCCGAGGGCGCGGCTTCTTGCCCAAGAGCCGTTACTATCATAAAACATATCCCCAATAATGCTCGGCAGGCGAAATACAGCTTTGTGTTTTTCAACATATACGTGTGTCGATTATATTCTAACTTTGTAGCGCTACGCTTGGGCTAAGCCGTGAACTACGCCACGCTGGATAAAGTCCACTAACAATACCAACGACCACCGCGATAGCGATGGAAATGATCATCAACTTAGGGCTCAAGTCCGGCTCGAGAAAACCACGAATCCCAGGAGAAGACCCTAAAATAAGTAAACCTACAGCACCGAGAGTCACGCCGACGATTCCACCAAGCAGTCCTAACAGAGCGGACTCATAAAGCACCATACAAACAATCCTACTCTTGCGCCAGCCGACCGCTAGCAAGATACCAATCTCATGGGTGCGTTCGAAAACTGTCATTAGCATCGTGTTCATCACCCCTAGAACGCCCACGATGATCGCCAGCAATGAGGTGCTCCAACTCATCGCACGAGCGACACGGAAACCCTGACTGGTTCCGACAACCTCACTCGCAATCATTGCTCGCCCTTCCGGGAAAATCACTTTGATATCTTTGCAGAGCAGTTCGATTTCTGATTTTGGAGAATTGGGCGGTACCTGAATGTCTACGAAATTGATCTTCCCCTGATTTCCCGTGACTTCTTGCATCACTTTCAAAGGCAGGAATACCGTGCCGTTCTCCACCATCGCTTGACCATCGACGATTCCCACCACCGCAAGTTCTTCGCTTTCGATTTGCACGGTATCACCCACTTTTTTCTTGAGCACTTCAGCAGCAAGATGACCGAGAACTACGGCTTTTTCATTGCCGTCGATTGGCAATCGTCCGCTCATCACCTTGAGTTTATCCCAAGCGAATCCTCCCCACTCACGCCCCGAGATCATCATAATCGGCGCGTCTTCCACACTGAGCATTTGCATCAGTGCCGAGGTCACTGCGGCGACTCGTGGGAGCTTGGAAACTTCATTTTGCAAAGATTCATCAAAAACCTTGGGCATCAAACCGCCACTCATATTGCTGACGACAACATCGATGCCCATCACATCGAGTTGCTTTCCAATACCTTTTTCATAACCCCAAGCCATTCCAACCAATGCGACAACGGCGGCAATACCGATAGAGATTCCAACCAAAGTTAAGCAGGTGCGAACAGGGCGGCGAGTCAAGCTACGAAGAACGATTGTAAAAAATGTCATAGAAAAAATGTTTTAGTGTGAAGCTGCAACCTTATCTGAAATCACCCGCCCGTCTTTCATGCGAATCGTCCGTGATGCTCGTTCCGCGACAGACAGGTCATGAGTGACAAGCACCAGCGTAACTCCCAATTTACCGTGTAATTCTAGCAGAAGATCAATAATTTGCACTGCGCTTTCACTATCGAGATTGCCCGTTGGTTCATCTGCTAGAACGACTGATGGACGGTTCGCTAATCCACGAGCGATCGCGACGCGCTGTCTCTCACCGCCCGACAATTCGGACGGATAGTGGCTTAGGCGGTGACCCAAACCCACAGACTCTAGCAACTCGATACCCCGCGCCTTCCGCTGCGAGCGCGACAACTTTCCTTCAAACATAGGAATCTGGACATTTTCCAAGACGGTAAATGTGGGGAGCAGATGGAATGATTGAAAAACAAAACCAATTTGATGAGCTCGGTAGGCGGCCGGATCTCGCATATCAGGAATCGAGGTCCCACGATAATTCAGCGTGCCTTCGCTGGGTCGATCGAGACAGCCTAACATCTGTAACAGGGTGCTCTTGCCGCACCCGCTTTGGCCGATGATCGCAACAAACTCACCTTGGCGGATTTCCAAGTCCAAACCACGGAGAGCCATCACTTTGCCGTTATCAAATTGCTTTTTGAGGCCTATCGCCTCGTAGATCAATTCACCTGGGATTGTTGGAGCAGCAGCGACCATTGCGAAAAGCTACACGATGACAAACTCCCGTCTAGACGTTTGATTTGATAACCCACCACTTCCTCCTCGGCATCGCCTCAGAGTCTCGTGCGATGCTTCATAGCGTTTTGGCACTGAATCCCTCACGGATGCTTTGAGGGATTCACGATTTTTGCGTGTGAATGAGTAAGCGTGATCATTTTTTGAAATGATTTTTGCTGAAATCCTCAATAATCAACCATTGCACAAAATCGCCCGCTTCCATTGAAGGAGGCGGGCGATTTGAGATCGTTTGAATAAAATCGTTAGATCAACTCACTCACCAAGTCCGAAACGAACAAAGCGGGTGACGGTGAGAGTGTCACCGAGTTCCTTGCCCTTATTTTCTAACAAATCTGAGACCTTGATGTCCGAGTCTTTGACGAACCCTTGTTCCAAGAAGCAACTCTCGGCGAAGAACTTTCCGATCTGGCCTTTGAGGATGTTCTCGATGATATTTGCTGGCTTGCCTTCGGCTTGGAGGCGAGTGCGGAAGATATCCAGTTCGTTGTCCACCACGGATTGCGGGATATCCTCGCGGGACAAGCCCTTGGGTGCACAGGCGGCGATGTGCAGCGTGAGGTCCTTGATGAGTTCCTTAAATGACGCGGTGCTTTTAGTTTCCGACTTAGTGGTGCCGACTTCGATGAGCACGCCCACCTTGCCACCGAGGTGAATGTAGGAAGCAACGACCCCGCCCGTGGCGGCATCGAAGCGGACATACTTGCGGAACTGTAGGTTCTCGCCGACTTCGCCAACCTTCGATTTGATCGTGTCTTCGATGCTTTGTTCACCATGTTGGTGAGCAAGAGCGGCGGCGTGATCTGCAGCGGTGGAAGCGGCAAGCGCGTCTGCAATGTCGCCGACGAAGGCTTGAAAGCTCTCGTTTTTCGAAACGAAGTCAGTCTCACAGTTTACTTCTAGCAGAAGACCGGATGTTGCGTCCGCATTGATACGTGCGGTGATGACACCCTCGTTGGCGGCGCGGTCAGCCATCTTGCTGGATTTCATGATGCCACGCTCGCGGAGGAGTTTGATGGAGGCTTCGAGGTCGCCATTGGTTTCGGTGAGGACTTTTTTACAGTCCATCATTGGGGCGCTGGTTTTATCGCGGAGTTCTTTGACGATTGATGCGGTGATCATAGGGAAAAGTTTGTTGAGTGGTGAAGAGGAAAAACGGGCGTCCCGTCGCGAGACAGAACGCCCGTGTGACAGAGTTGTTAGTTTTTGCGTGCGGCGACCATCGCATCCACCAAGTTTTGGAGAATGATACGGATCGAGCGGATCGCATCGTCATTGCCTGGGATTGGAAATTGGACGAGCGCGGGGTCTGCGTTGGTATCGACCAATGCGATGATTGGGATATTCAAGCGGCGGGCTTCGGCCACGGCGATGGTTTCGCGAGCGGAGTCGACGATGACCACTGCGTCAGGCTTCTTGTCCATGTCGCGAACGCCACGGAGGTTGCGAAGGAGCTTTTCGCGTTCACGACCGAGGGCCGCGAGTTCCTTTTTTGACATCGCTTTGAACTCGGGCTGCTTTTCGATATTTTCGAGGTACTTCAGTCTCTCGACCGACTTGCGCACGGTGAGGCTGTTAGTGAGCATGCCGCCTAACCAGCGATGATTGACGTAGTGTTGGCCGGTTGCTTCCGCTGCTTCGCGGATGGCGTCTTGTGCTTGGCGCTTGCATCCGACGAAGAGAACTTTTTTTCCCTTGCTGACGATGTCGGCGAGGAAGTCGGATGCTTTGTCGAGTTGCTGGACGGTTTTTTCCAGATCGATGATATAAATTCCGCCTCTGTCCTTCATGAGGAAGGGTTTCATGCGGGGATTCCACTTTTTCGTTTGGTGGCCGTAGTGGACGCCTGCGTCCACCATTTCATTGATGAGTTCGTTGATCATGTTGTATTTGG
>VFJU01000528.1 GCA_009885905.1 Verrucomicrobiota bacterium | reverse complement strand
TCGTCCAGTCCGACCAACGCCCGGTCCCGTTAGAGTTTGAATACTCCACCACCCAGCTCCAGGAAAAAGTCGCCGAACTCAACGAACAAGGCCGCTCGCCCGTCTATCTGGTCCACTTCACCCAGAACGCCTGCGCCGACACCGCCCGCGACCTGCTCTCCACCAACTTCTGCACCAAGGAGGAGAAACACGCGATAGCCCGTGCCCTCGACGATGCCGACTTCCGCTCTCCCTACGGCCGCGAACTCTCGAAAATCCTCCGCCACGGCGTCGGCATCCACCACGCCGGCCTGCTGCCGAAATACCGTTTGTTAGTGGAAAACTCACCGCCCGCTACCTACTTTAGGTCCTCAAAATGGTATTGTTGCCATTCGCGTGGTTCTGGTATTTTCTGATTATGAATAATATATAATGTGAGTAACTGCAATCACTCTGAAGCAGTCAGCTCCACCGTAAGCAAATCAAGTAGTTTCCTCTCCTTAGTGCCTTGTGCCTTTTCTTGCCGCGCCTTTTGAACAGCGGTAGCCACTTCTCTTCCCCCGATATTTTTAAGTGCCATGTATGCAGGGAAATCCTCAACGTTTTCTTGGCCTTTGGCATACGAGCCTGCCATCCAAGTCTCTTGCAGGGTAATATGCTCAATTAGAAGACTTATCGCAGTTCTTTCTCGGAGAACACCCAACAATCTCGCTGCGACGTTTTTCTGGTGCATTTTCCCGTTTCTCAGCATCTCCAGGCTCGTCCCTACCAATGAACCTATTGACGACTCGATTGCTCTGGTGTCGATTTCTGATCGAGAGATCTCGTCACCAGAAAATGCCTTGGCTCCAAGAGCAGAGAGAGATGGTTCCGGTGCGTCCGCTGCCTTGCACCCACTTTTCGCCCACAGAAAAGCCAGGGCAATTGTAGTCATAGTAAGAGTTTTCATGGTTTAGTCAGCGGCGGTTTCAGATTGTTAGCGAATAAAAGTTAGATTGGCAGAGGCGGGGATTCATCCAGTCTGGATTTACAACAAACTGACTGTGAGTAACAAATACCACCGCCTCTGTGCGGAAGACCGTAAAGTGATCGCCAACATGAAACAAGCCGGAAAGAAGCAGATCGAGATCGCGCAAGCCATCGGATTCGGCCAAAGTGTCATCAGCAAAGAACTGTCTCGCAACCAAGGCAAACGTGGCTATCGGCCTGCTCAGGCTGAGCGCCTCGCGAAGGAGCGCAAGGGCGGAAAAAGGACGCGTCCGAAGGTGATGGTTGGCATCCTCAAGGAGGAGGTGGATGGGCGGTTGAGGATCAAGCATAGTCCCGACCAGATCAGCAAATCATTGGCGCTACGTGGCTTGAAAGTCAGTCACGAGACGATTTACCAGTACCTAGAAAGCGACAAGAAAGCCGGTGGCGATCTGTCACTCAATCTCAGGATCAACGGCAAGCGCCGCTACCGCAGACGGAGCAAGATCGGACGTCGGGAGAAGATACCTAACAGGGTGGACATTGAAGAACGGCCGATGATGATTTCGGGCAGGAATCGCTATGGAGATTGGGAAGCAGACCTCATCCAGGGAGCTGCGGGAAGCGGTTTTCTGCTCTCAATCTATGAGCGCAAAAGCCGCGTCGGAAAGCTCTACCTCTTACCCAATAAGAGCAGTGGCGAAACCATGAAAGGGATCGTAACAGTCTTGCAAGGTTTGAAGGTTCACAGCATCACCTATGACAACGGCCTTGAGTTTGCGATGCACGAACTGGTTAACAATCTGTTAGATTGTGATAGCTATTTCTGTAAGCCTTATCGGTCATGGGAAAAAGGCGGGGTGGAGAACTACAACGGTCTGGTCCGACAGTATTTCCCCAAAGGGCATGACTTCGCGACGATCACTCCAGAGCGGCTCCAGAAGGTCGAGGAGGAGATCAATCATCGACCGCGCAACACGCTGGCCTACCAGT
>VFJU01000406.1 GCA_009885905.1 Verrucomicrobiota bacterium | reverse complement strand
GATCGACAGCACGCACGACCGGAACGACCACTCCATCCTCGACTTGCACGGCGACGCCAATGTCGAATGAGCGCGGGTGGACCACCTTGTCGCCGATCAAGTAGCCTGCTGTGGTTGGGTTTTCCGTAAGCGCGATGGCAAAGGCACGTAACAGATAGAGTGTGAGACCTGGCTTTGGTGATTGACTGCGACGATGCTCAAGAGCGCGATCTAGCAGCACTGGGAGACCGACCGTTGCTAACGGACGCGTCCAACTCCGACGCATGGCATCCGCGACAGCAAGCCGCATCGGCGAAGCGGCAGAGCTCGGCCAAGTCTCTAAATAGTCAAGGAAACGCTCAAGATCTTCCACCGTGACGCGGCCGCCAGCTCCCGTTCCAGCGATTGCAGAAATGTCGGCCTCGCGGATTCCAAGATCATTCATCCGTGCCCGCATTCTGGGTGAAATATAGTGAGCACCCATCACCCCGGTCGGCACAGGAAGACCTTTTACGCTTGGTACCACCGCGGGGGCCTCCTCGTAGTCGTCATCATCAAGAGCGAAGTGCAGATTGGCTTCGACCTGCGCGGGACTGTTGGATTGGGATGACGCCGAGCGTTTCATCTCGATCGATTCGAGAGACTCAACTCCGGTGCGAGCGACTTCCTCATCAGTCACATCCAGGAGGCCTAACAAAGTACCTACCGAGTAGGAGATACCTTCTTGGGCCCGTATTTCAGAGACGATTCCGTTGCACAAGGTTGTCACTCCCATCACCGCTTTATTCGTCTCGACCTCGATAATTTCTTGGTCGGTGCGCACAGAATCTCCCACGGCAATTCCGAGTCGAATGACGGTGGCCTCTGCGATAGATTCGCCGAGTTGGGGCATGAAGATAGGGACGGTGGGCATCTGGATGTTGCTAAAAGCCTACGATTAAAAAGAAAGCAGTTTGCGGAGTGCTTCGCAAATGGATTCGGGTGTCGGACGGTGGGCCGCCCAAAGTTTTGGATGGTATGGAACTGGAGTGTCACGTGCATTCAGCCGCTGCGGTGGTGCGTCCAAGAGGTGGAAACCTTCCTCGGTCACGCGGGCAATCACCTCTGCCGTGACACCGCCCCATGGAAATGCTTCTCCGACTGCTAGCAGCCGTCCTGTCCGCGCGACGGACGCTAGAATCGTATCCAAGTCCAGCGGCTTCACCGAGCGTAAATCCACCACTTCGATTTCCCAACCGTCTTGCGCAAGTCGTTCGGCTGCTCTAACCGCCTCATGAACCATCGCGCTGTAGGTCACCACAGACGCGTGTTTGCCGGGGCGGGTGATCCGTGCCTGACCAATTGGCAAATGGTCGCCATTGATCGACTTCGCCTTAAGCCACCGGTAGAGAAATTTGTGTTCACAGTAAATCACGGGGTCGTCCAGAGCAACCCCATCTAACAGCATATGATAAGCATCTGAAACGGTGGCGGGTGTTAGGACGACAAGCCCAGGATACTGGGCGTAGATGCCCTCCATGCTCTGACTGTGAAAGGGTCCAGAACCGGGTGTGCCGCCTGATGGCAATCGCACGGTGATTGGAATCGGAATACCTGTACGGTAAAAATGCGTGGCAGCTTGATTAATGATTTGATTGAAGGCTACCGAGGAGAAGTCAGCAAACTGCATTTCCACGATGGGACGCATGCCTTCAATGGCTGCACCCACTGCCATACCGATCATTGCATCCTCTGAAATCGGCGCATCAAAAACTCGGTTAGGAAACTGATCAGCCAAGCCTTTAGTGGCCTTGAAGGCTCCGCCGAATCCAGCGATGTCTTGACCGTATAGAAAGACTCTTGGGTCATCGCGTAGGAGTTTTTCCTGCGCTTCGCGGATCGCGTCGATGTAGGTCACACTCACTGCGCGTTAGAGGGGGTAATAGGTTGCGAGAGTGGGAAGCGAGTTGCCAATGCTGTCCAATCTTCGTGATAGGGATCCGGTACGGGTTCTTGCTGCGCCTGAGCGACGGCGCGTTGCACCTCCTCGACGATTTGCTCTTGCCACTTGATGATTTCATCCACCGAAGCAAAGCCATTTTCAACGAGTTGTCGCATGGCCACCTCGATGCAATCGCGACCGTAGTGACCGCTTCGAATGTCGGTGGTCACGTACGATCCATCGTCATGCTCGCCATGACCAGAAAGCCGCAACAAACGAGCGACCACCATTTGTGGACCTCCGCCTTCACGGGCACGCCGAACTGCCTCACTGATCACCGAGGCGGATGCTAGTAAATCGGTACCATCCACTGAAAAACCACCAATACCGTAACCACGAGCTTTTTCAATTAGATCCACACAAGCGAATTGACGTGAGTTAGGAGTTGAGTAGGCGAACTGATTGTTTGCTACCACGACGACTAACGGTAATTTTTCAATTGCTGCTAAATTGATTCCTTCATGAAAAGCTCCAGTGGAAGTGGCCCCGTCTCCGATGCAGGTGGCTCCAACACGACCAGCCAATGTACCCTGAAGTCGCTTAGCGAAAAGCATACCTGCCACGACGGGGACTTGAGCACCAAGGTGAGAAATCATGGCCGGCATGCCCATGCTGGGGCGACCGCGATGGATGTTGCCGTCGCGCCCACGCATGGGCCCTAAGACCGAACCGAGATAAGTCCGCGTGCAGTCGATGAGTGGCTCACCAAAAGCCGTGCGCCCCGCTTGATCTCGGATCAGGGGGGCGAAGAAATCTGTGCCTTGGATAAGGGAGGTTCCCAACGACGCACTGACCGCTTCTTGACCGCGACCCAGATAAACCCCGCCCACAATTTTTCCTGCTTTGTACAAACTAGAAAGCTTGTTCTCTAAAATCCGTGCCCGAAGCATGGACTGGAATATGGACCGCAAAAATTCTCGGTTTGTCACCACTTCACGAGCTAAAGGTTGCTTATCCGAATGCGGCACGCCGGCAGACTAAGACAGTGCATGCGGAACCTGCAACCGCTTTCCCGCAATCTCATAATTCTCGCGAGTTCCATGCGACCAAGTCCTTGTATTTCAATCCTTTGCCGCCGAAAAGATCCAGTGCGCTACCGACCGTTATATCCACCGCACCGCATCCGATTTGCTCCAACTGCAAAACGTCATTCATCGTCGCTGCGCCACCAGCGTAAGTCACAACGCACTTACCCCATCTTCCAAGTTCCGCGACCAGTTCCGTATCGATCCCTCGGCAGAGACCTTCCACATCCGCTGCGTGAATGAGAAACTCGTCACAATAGGGTGTGAGGCGGTCTAGGGTGGCGTGATCCACCGTTAAATCTGTGAGCGTTTGCCACCGGTTCATCGCGACGACCCATCGATTTTCGTAACGGCGACAAGATAGATCGATGACTAGGTTTTCCTTGCCGATTTTTTTTGTTATTGAATGCAACGCATCTTCCGAAAATTTCCCCTTATCGTCAAATAGTGCTGACGTGATGATCACGTGACTCGCACCTGCATCTAACCATTCACTTGCATTTCCTGAGTGAATACCCCCGCCAATTTGTAATCCACCGGGGTAGGTTGCCAGCGCTTCACGCGCCGCAATCTCATTCCCGGCGCCGAGTTGAATCACATGACCACCAATTAGATTATCATTGCGGAAGAGTTCTGCGAACCACCCTGCAGACCGATCCGACACGAAATTCTCTATTGGGACTGCCCCAGAATCCCGCAAGCTTCCACCGACGATTTGCTTCACCTTGCCTTGATGGATGTCGATGCATGGGCGGAATTTTGTCATATCGTTATTATTGGTTTCTTCGGGGATGAACTAACAACTCGATCATGTAAAACCGCGGGCGTTCAGCAATTTATCGACGTACTTGGCGAGCATGTCGGTCTCTAAATTCATCATCTGGCCCATGGCAGCAGCTTGGAGATGGGTGTGTTTCCAAGTATGAGGAGTGATCCAGAAAACAGCCTCATCGGAAGTCAGATCGGCGATGGTAAGAGATATTCCATCGACGGTTAGCGATCCCTTATCGATACAGAGTCGGTGGATTTCAGAGGGCAGGGAAATACTGACAATGTGATCCTGTCCCTGACCCTCAATACGCGTGATTTTTCCGACACCATCCACATGACCCTGCACAAAGTGACCGCCGAAACGATCACCAACCATCATCGCACGTTCGAGATTTACGATTGATCTAGTCTTAAGTTCACGAAGCGAAGTGACGCGGAGGGTCTGTGCTAACAGGTCAAAACAAACTCCACCGAATTTAAAATCTGCGACAGTCAAGCAGCAGCCATTGATGGCCACGGAATCGCCGAGCGCGAGTTCCGTGGAGAAAGGTAAATCTAAGGTTAGTCGCGCTTGTTCATCGTCCAATTCAAGGATGAGCACGGTGCCAATGGCTTCAACGAGTCCGGTGAACATAGATTTTTAACGAGCGGTGGATGAGTAAATTTTGGAATCTTTTTCAGGTGCAAACATATCGTCAATACCCCGATCTGGGAAAAAAAGTATACAGAGTGCGACGACGATTGTCGGCAATAACGCCGCGAGCATTAACTTAACCGGAGATACTCCGTCGCCGAAAAATCTGCCTAAGATCGCCTGACCCGCCGGATTCGGAGCATTTGCAATAACAGTTAAACCACCACCGGTCACCGCACCTGCTAGAACAGCATATTTCAATTGTGGTGAGAGTCCGCTCACTTGACTGGCGAGGAAAGTGATGGCTGCATTGTCATTAAACGACGTTAGGACAGTAGAACCTATAAAAAGAGGTATTTCAGTTAAGCTTGAGATGATTGGAGCTAGCCACCAGCCTTGTAGCCCGCCATGGATTACTAATCCTGCTAGAAAGAAACCTACAAGGATAGGTCCGCGGAGATTTATATGACTTTGATGATGGGCTGTGGCTTGAGAAAACGCGATAAAAAACAGGAAGCCGCCGATGAACAATGGTGGGTAATGTGAGAACGCGACAGTCCATGCCATGAATGCAAGATGGATGACGGTAATGAAAATCGGGATGCTGCGCTCGGGTTGAATCATATCGCCCAGTCCGTCGCCGTTATGATCACCAGCTTGTTTCCCCATCGCCACCAATTCTTTGCGGAAACAAAAAAAGTAAATCGTACTAGAAACCAGAATGGAAATGAGTGCCTTGTCTCCGAAGTGTCGAAACATTTCTACGCTGGTAATTCCCCACTTCTGAGCGACCATTAAAACGGGGGGCGCTGCGAAATTCGTCAACACTCCGCCAACTGAAATATTGACAAAAAGCAGACCCAAAGTCGCATAAGCAAAGCGCGGGGATGGCTTTAGCTTATAGAACTTCTTGGCCAACAGCATCGCGGCGATGGTCATCGCACCGGGTTCGGTGATGAACGAACCAAGCAACGGAGCAACAATCATGATCGAAAGCCACCAAGCGGCGGGGGTTTGCTTTCCAAGCCTAGCGAAAAAACCTAGGCAGGCCTCCGCAAACTGGATGATTGGGCGAGTCGATGCGAAAGCCATGATGATCACAACAAAAAGTGGCTCAGTAAAATTGACCCCATCGATGTAGCTCGTAACCCCCGTTAAGCCATAAAAATAGAACATTGCAGCGAGTAGTACAACCGCCCAGATACCAAAAATCGCCTCGACTTCTCCGAGGAAGTGTAATGCGGTTGCCTTAAAACTAACCGTATTTTTAAGATCTGCAGATTTGTATTCGTTGGATTGATGTTTCAACATCTGCTCGGCGTGCTCTTTCTCAGCTTTGTGTGCCAATCGGTTGATAGGGATCGCTAAAAAAGTGTGGATAATGGCCAGAGCGAAAATAATGGTCGCTACAAGTAGAAATGGCTCCTGTTTTGCTCGAAACTCTAGCGTCTCAGTGATTCCATGAATACCTTGGGTTTGTTCTAACTGAGGAAAATTAGCAATCGCCGAAACAAATGACGGCTCATCGGAATTGACCTCCGCCGCGCAAGTTCTTTTGGAAATCACCAAGCTCAAGATCGTGAAAAAAATGATTAGCCATTTCATAGCATACATAACAGGACACAACTGGTCACTGCTGCAGTCATAAAGTTTCACCGACTTGGGAGCAAGGCAAACAGGTCTTCTTAACGCCGCAAAGGAATCAGCCATTTTTCTCGGCGAAACCAAGTTTCTTGGCGTTTCGCATATTGCCTCGTAGCAGCATTGATCAGGTCTTCGCAGGTGCCCCTGTCAATATCACCTGCCAGTAACGAACGAATTTCACGAAAACCGATGGCTTTCTGACAATTGATCGATACCGCATCAAGGTTGAGAACCTCTTGTAAAGCGCCGCCGTCTAGCATTTGCCGTGTGCGTTCAGCAATGCGAGCGTGGAGGTCGGGGCGGGTGCGTTGAATGACATAACCGCGTAGTTTCGATGAAATTTCAGCGGTCTTTGATTTCCACTGATCTCTCATGTCTGAAGCTTTTTGTCCGCTAAGAATGCAAATTTCTAAGGATCTAGAAACGAAGCGACGATTTTTCAGTGCGGTGCGTGAGGCTTCAAGTGGGTCAAGTTGTTGTAGGTGCGCAACGAGGTCCTCCAAAGAGCGTCCATCCATCTCTGCACGCAGCGCAGCATCTGCAGTGGGAAGTGGCGCGGCTCCATGGGTGAGAAATTTCAGATAGAGTCCTGAACCGCCGGTGATGATCGGAGTCTTACCACGTGACTGGATTTCAGCGATAACAGGTTTTGTTAGATTGGCGTATAGTTGGGCATCAGCGGACTCATTAGGGGCGAGTATCCCATAGAGGTGATGGGGTACTCGCTTAAATTCAACTGAGTTGGGCGCAGCGCTGATGATTTCAAGACCTCGATAAAGTTGGAAAGCATCGGCGTTGACCACTTCGCCGTCGAGTTTCAAAGCCATCTCCAAGGCCAGTGCAGATTTGCCGGAGGCAGTGGGGCCACATATGTAGAAGGATTCAGGCAGCATTCTCAGAACGGGAATTTTCCGCCGCCGAGGCCTTTCATCATGTCTTTCATGCCTCCAGCGCCGCCCATTTGTTTCATCATTGCACCCATCTTAGAAGGGGACCGCATCATTTTACGCATCTCGCTGAATTGTTTGATGAGTTGATTGACCTGCATCACCGAGGTGCCAGACCCCGCGGCGATGCGCTGGCGGCGCGACCCTTTGATTATTTCAGGGCGGCGGCGCTCGACGAGTGTCATTGAGAGAACGATTGCCTCGGTGCGTTTGATTTTCTTTGAGTCAAATGCCCCTGCTGGTAATTGTTTTTTAATTTTGCTAAAGCCAGGCATCATTCCTAACAATCCTTCCAAAGGACCTAAATTTTGAATCATTTTCATCTGGTCGAGAAAGTCGGTGAAATCGAATTTCCCCTCCTGCATTCGTTTCATCGAGCGCGTGGCATCGGCTTCATTCACCTTATCGGCAACTTGCTCGACCATTCCGACGATGTCTCCCATGCCAAGGATACGGTCAGCCATGCGACTTGGGTGAAATTCAAAAAATTGATCTAACTTCTCACCTTCACCGATATATTTGATCGGTTTGCCAGTCACTGCACGCATGGAGAGTGCCGCGCCGCCTCGCGCGTCACCGTCGAGTTTGGTGAGAATGATGCCGGTGATACCCACGGCGTTGTCAAAGTGTTCTGCTACGGATACCGCTTGCTGACCCGTAGCTGAATCTGCAACTAACAGCGTTTCCTTAGGCTTGATAAAATCATGTAGGCGCTTGAGTTCTGCGACCAGACGCTCGTCGACTTCTTGGCGACCTGCGGTGTCAAAAATGAGCACTGTTCCTTGTTGTTGCTCAGCCCATAGCAGCGCGTCTTTGGCGACTTTTACCACATCGGTTTCGGTTGCTAGCGGAGTGTAACAGGGGACTTCAATTTGCTTGGCCAGTAAAGCGAGTTGTTCGATTGCAGCGGGGCGGTAGAGGTCGCAAGCGATAAGTAGAGGGCGGCGACCTTCTTTTTTCAATCGGTTCGCAAGTTTGGCAGAGGTGGTGGTTTTACCAGCACCGTTGAGACCGCAAATGAGGATGCGTGCGGGTGGATTGAGATCTAACGGAGATTGGTCACCACCAAGCAATGCCTCGAGTTCGTCATGGAAAATCTTGACGATTTGTTCGCCCGGTTTGATGGATTTGAGGACATCTTCTCCAAGAGACTTTTCTTTTACCTTAGCGATGAAATCTTTGGCGACTCCGAACTCGACATCGGCCTCTAGCAGCGCAATACGAATTTCGCGGAGGGAGTCCGCAATATTTTTTTCCGAGATGCGACCAACGCCGCGAAGGTTACGAAATGTTTTATCGAGACTGTCTGATAAGCTGGAGAACATATGAGTGTAGATTCTAAATTTTAGGAAAAAGTTTATTCGCCCTCGGGCAGGTAAGCGGATTCACGGTCGACTTTAAATGACCAGCGCAAGGGGGATTCTGTGGCAATTCCTGTGGTATTTTTCCATGCGATGATCACCTGATAGTTTGACTCTCGAAGGCGGCGATTGACCTGCCAGGAAAAAGTTTTCGTTTCTGCAGAGTAGGTGGCGGGGACCTCACCGAAGCTCGAGACTTTCATCGAAAGCGAGGTTGGGTCTAGGTTTTCAAGGGTGGAGAGGTCAGCAGAAATTTGGGGCAGTCTTGAATTGATGATTGCGCCCGACTCTGGATTCACGGGGAAAGCTGTGGGATGGGCAAGACCTGCCAGCGTTCCGCTTATACCCGCGTTTGTTGTACCTTCACGAAAAGTGATCGCGAGATCAAAGATTTTATCATAGTTGCCAAGAATGATGTAACGAGGAAGATTTTCATTGGGGTACACTCGACTGATTTTACCGGGCAGAACGGTGAACATGAAATCGTAATAAAATTCCTTGCCGATCTTAATCATCTCCTCCGTGAAATAGCCTCCTGGGTAAGCGTATGCTGACACCTTGACTGGAAATTTTGATTCGAGAAAACGTTTGGATTCGCCCATTTCTTTACGAAGATATGCGTCGTAGGCATCAGCGCCTTTTTTCTGGTAGTTTTTAACGGTAAGTGGATAGGGATGACTCACAGAATGACTGCCTATTGTTGCTCCAGTTGCGACCATTTCGGTGATCATCGCCTGCGTAAGCGCCTTGCCGCCGCCGTCCACATAATTTTTATAGAGAAAAACCGTGTAGGGGAATCCAAACTCTTTAAGAATCGGTATCGCGTCTGTGTAAACCGACTTCCAACCATCGTCGAATGTGATCATGATGGAATTTTTAGGAATTTCTCCGTTGCCTATTTTCCATGCTGTAAACTCTGCTAGAGAAATCACTTTGATTCCTAACTGTTGGATTGCTTCCATTTGCTTACGAAACTTTGATGGGTGGATTCGCATTGCCGTTTCGGGCAGATCTTCGGCAAAGTCGTGATAACCTAGGACCGAAACACGGACTCCGTCGTCTGGAATGGCGGGAGTTGTGACGACCGGAGCTGCCGGAATTTCGAGCAAGACGGGGTCTTGCGCGTGGGCGCAAATAACTGACAACAGAAAAACAAATATGGCTAACTTAGGCATCGGTGGGCGAAAAGTAGGCTTAGAGCGTGGATTTTGAAAGCGCCAAGAAGGGCTGGTGGATGAATCTCTCGCGGGTCTTAAAGGATCGTGTTTTTGGCGCTGGCAAAACCCGGTTTGATGATATCAGTAATCATTTTATGACGTTTATCAAAGGGGGCAAAGGCACTTTTCATTGCGTTGAGAGAGAGCTTCTCAAGATCGGCGATGTCAAAATTGAAAAGCTCCGTTGCGAGGACGGTTTCCTGAGTCATGGAGGTGCTGCTCATCAATCGGTTGTCGGTGTTCAAACAAACGCGAAATCCGCTACGAAAAAAGACACCAAAGGGATGCTCATTGAGGTCATTGCAGGCGCCGGTATGAAGGTTGCTGGTAAGACACATTTCCATTGGTATTCTCCGGTCTAAAATAAACTGGGCTAAACTCCCTAGTTTCAGCGCACCATCCGGAAGAATCTCAATATCGTTGATTAAACGGGTGGCATGACCCAGGCGATGGCTGCCGCAAATTTGTAATGCCTGCCAAATGGATTCTGGGCCGTACGCCTCACCGGCATGAATGGTGATGTTAAAATTCGCCTTCTCGACCGCTTGGAAAGCCTCGACGTGTTTTTTAGGAGGAAATCCATGTTCGCCACCCGCTAGATCAAAACCGACCACACCGATTCCCCGGTTACGTATCGCGAGTTCTGCGGTCTTCAGTGATTCAGTTAGGTGCCGCATTGCGCAAATGATTAGTCCCCATTCGACGCCATAGGTGATCTCGCCACGTGTTAGGCCTTCGACCACTGCTGCGACCACTTCATCTTCAGTTAGGCCATGTCTGGTGTGATAATATGGAGCAAACCGAACCTCTGCATACACAACTCCATCGTGATACATGTCTTCAATAAATTCAAAGGCCACGCGTTCCAATGCAGCAGCACTTTGCATGACGGTGGTGGTGTGAACAAACCCTTCGAGGTAATCTGATAGATTCCCACGCTGGGCACTGCGGAGGAACCATGCAGCCAGTTCGGCGGGGACGGAGGTAGGTAGTGCGCGGTAATCAATCTGTGTCGCTAGGTCGATCAAAGTTGCAGGTCTGAGTCCACCATCTAAATGCTCGTGAAGTAAAACTTTGGGCAATTTGCGTACATCCACAACCGAAGTTAGGGCCTTACCCGTGACAGGTTCTGGCTTGGTTGGAATACTCATAGTCGGACGGTTATTAGCAATATTTGCACCTTTACCAGAATGAAATTCAGCAAATATAGACCGTATTTGGTCTGATATTTCTTTATGATTGATTGTTCTTCTCGTTGATCCCGCTTGATTTATTAAGATTCTTTAAATATTAATCGTTTTGTTCTACATGATCAAAAAGCCTCGCCCCAAGATCTCTGCGTCTCGCCCGCTGAAAAACCAGCGGCGAACGCGCATTTCTTTTTCTGAAGCTCTTAAGACGGCGAATCGGCGTGCGCACGAACATGCGAACCGACGTGGTGGAAGGCGTGAAGAAAAATTCGTTTGGGCAGCAGTCGCGACTGCGGACTTCGATGACGGTGTTGTTTTTGCGCATTGGTTAAAGCGTTTGCTGCGCTGGACGGTGGCGTTGTTATTGTTACCGCTTTGTTGGGTGACAAGTTGGACTTTTCTCTCGAGATTTTCACAAGCTACGGTGGATCAGGATTTTTGGCGGACAGCCGAATTCTGGTATTTTGCAACCGGTGCTCTACTAATGTTAGGTTGGTTTTGGTCGGGACTGATCAAGACGTTTTTTCTCTACATTTACGTGTTAGGACACGAGTTAACTCACGCAATATTCGTTCTGCTTTATCGAGGTAAGGTGTCCGATTTCCACGTCAGTTCGGAGGGTGGTTACATCACCACGAACAAGACCAATTTCGTAATCGCGTTGTCTCCATATTTTGTACCCTTTTGGTCTGTCGTTTGTGTGGTCATTTACACGATAATTGATTATTTCGCCAATCTTTCACAAGGCTGGGACCGCTTGCTTTACGCCATGATGGGCGCTACCTGGACGTTTCACATGGTTTGGACTTTGTGGATGATTCCACGAGACCAGCCTGATTTGAAGGAGAACGGGACTTTTCTCTCGTTAGTGATTATTTATCTGGCAAATCTATTGGTTCTAGCGGGCCTGCTCTGTTTGGCGGCTGAGTCTCCATTACAAAATAGCCGGGAATTTGCCATGGAATGGCTTCGTCACGCAGCGACTTGGGGCGATCTTTTCCTGCGTACGGGGCAAACGACGCTGATGAATTTCCGAACGGCGGCGAGGTTGTAGCAGATTTGCTTTTACAGGTTGATTTAGCGGCGTGGCGGCAAGAAGCTAAAGACGTGATTTATCTTGATGCCAATGCGACGACGCCACTGCTGCCTGAGGTATTTGAGGCAATGTTGCCGTGGTTGCGTGAGGGTTATGCCAATCCCTCGGGAAGTTACATGGCAGCAAAATTGGCGCGTCGCGCCATCGATGAAGCGCGCGGACAAGTTGCGGAACTGATTGGCGCGGACCCAGCTGAAATTATTTTTACCGGTGGGGGCACTGAGAGCGTGAACGCAGCGCTTTTTTCGATGGACCGCTTGGTTGAAAAGGGAACTGCGGTGGTGTCGTCCATCGAGCACAGTGCGGTGCTGCGGTGGGTGGAAGCGCAGCCGAGGGTTGTCACACGGGTGGCCGTTACACCTCTTGGGCGCTTGGACATGACAGCGTTCGGAAGAGCCTTGAATGGCGCTGCCTACGTTTCGTTGATGGCGGCTAATAACGAGACTGGTGTGATCCAACCGTTGCAGGAAGCTGCGGCGCTTGCTCGCGAGCGAGGTATACCCGTGCATTCAGATGCGATTCAAGCGGCGGGTAAGATTTTGATAGATGTTAGAAAATTAGGTGTGGATATGTTATCATTGTCAGCTCATAAATTTCATGGACCTAAGGGAGTAGGGGCGCTTTATGTTCGAGAGGGGTTGAGTTTTAAGCCATCTATGTTAGGCGGTGGTCAAGAGTTAGATAGACGGAGTGGCACCGAGAACACAGCTGGAATCGTGGGGATGGGAGCGGCGGCTGCATGCATGAAGCGCGCAAACCATCAGCGATTGGGGGAGATGCGCGATTTGTTCGAACGCAATGTTCTGCAGCGTCTAACTGGGGTAGCTATCAACGGAGACGTTAGCCATCGACTATCAAATACGAGTCATCTTTCATTTGAGCAATGCGATGCCGCGGGTTTGTTGATTCTTCTTGATGAGGCAGGAGTGGCTTGTTCTGCGGGGTCTGCGTGCATGACGGGCAAACAGAAACCTTCGCATGTCCAGATGGCGATGGGAATCCCAGAGACTCAGGCAAAGAGCAGCATACGTTTCAGTTTTTCATGTATTAACACGCATGAAGAAGCGGAACTTGCCGCAGCAGCAGTGAAGCATGCGGTAGAAAAGCTCCGCCGGATTCAAGGCGGTGGAGTCGGTCCGGTAGTGATCTATTCCTCTTAAAAAATAATGCAGTAGCGCGAGGTATCAGTTACCCGCCGCCGTTTTTAGGCGCAGCAGTGAACTGCGGTTACTGCTAGTGGTCTCGTTGAGAGCCGCTTGAATGCGCTTTGATAAATCATGGCGATTGTTCGTCTTTTTGATGATTTCCATGATGTCATCCTCAGCGGCTTTGCGTAATTCTACGTTAGGGTGACCTTGAACAGTGGATAGAAGAGACTCGAATTGCTCGTCACCTAACGAACTTCGAATCGCTTTTAGAGCAGCAATGGCTGATGAAATATCTTTTGAACTTCGAGCATATTCAAGCAGTCTTGGAACCATGGTTTGAGTCATCCGTTTTTCAAGTACCCCTTGGATCATCGCTAATCGAACTTCTGGTAGTAATTGTGTGCTCGTGGTGACAAACTCCCCAAGGGTAGAGTCAAAGTCTGATCCGTCAGTTGGCTTTGCCAGCGCGAGCAATAAGAATAATTGTTTTTGTTTTTCTTCGGAATTCTCACCGCTAGCCATCTCCAAAAATTGATTCAATTCTTGACCCGTCATTAGAACATCAGTGGTTTCCGTTAGGCTTGCAGCTTCGAGCATCTTGCCGAATTTCTCGCTGGCTCTGCTCGCTTGAATCCGATTCCGTAGCATTACGCCAAGGACCATAAGTAAAACAATCGCAAGCGCCGAGACGATGAACTTCTTGGCTTTTCCAGACCCGTTGACTTCAGTCGGCGGGGTGAATTTTTTAGCAGTTCGATAGGTACCCCCAGCGGTAGGAGTTGGCGGGAAATGGTCAGGAATCTCGATGAGTGCGGTGTAAATGCTCGGTTTCGAGCCTTCGGGAGGGAGGAGCGGTTGTGGTGCAGTGATAATTTCTGGTGCCGGCGGTTCCGGTTCTGTTTCTTCCGGTGGTGCAGGTTCCTCAATGGGCGGTTCGTAGCCAGGGGGGGCCATCCGTGGATCCAAGATGACCCGCTTGGGCTTAGTGATATCAGCATCAGTGGTGGTCGGTCCTGGCGGGCGACTACGAGGAGCTTTGGGCATGACGACTTTTCCTAAGCTCATCGGGGGCTTTGAAATTTTATCATTAAGGAAAAAAACTTGCAACGCTTCGCGCGCGGACTCGGGACGATCTCCGGGCAAGCGGTTGAGCATCCACATAATCCAGTCGCAGGCCCAGATAGGGATGTCAGCGCGGACGTCTTGGATTGGGATGACTTGGTGGTGGAGGTGAGCCACCATCACGTCGTGAGCGGTTGCTCCTTTAAATGGATAGGTACGAGTCAGGGCTTGGTAGTAGACACAGGCCATGGCGTATATGTCTGTTCTAGAATCTAACGGAATTCTCTCAAATTGCTCAGGCGCCATGAAATAGATCGAACCAAACACAGCCTCAATTTCATCGAGGGTTTCTTGGGATTGAGATTGCGTGAGTGTGGCTAGTCCAAAATCTACAATTTTTATTTGGAATTTTCCTGAGGGTAACCATGTGAGCATCAGATTCGACGGCTTGATATCGCTATGAATCAGGCTGAGTTCCTGTGCGGCAATCAATGCTTCCTGAGTCTGGATCGCCAATTCACGAAAATCCTGCCAGGTCAGCGGTGCGCGTTCGATAATTTCATCGAGGGTTTCGCCACTGATCAATTCCATGACCACGTAAGGTCCGTCGTCATCAGAGCCGACATCGTAGACGGTGACGATGTGGGGATGCTGCAGTGAAGCAAGGGCACCGGCCTCTTTGATCAACTGCCGAGTCGACTCCTCTTGGAGCGCAGCATTACCCTGGGTCACCGAGATTCGTTTGATCGCAACCTCACGATTCATCCGCGTATCGTAGCCACGGTAGACGGCACCGAGCCCGCCTTGGCCAATCTTTCCTCGAATTTCGTAACGATCTTCCATTTTTTTCCTATCCACTACTTTGGCGACAAATCCGTGATGCAGCAACCTTGAAAAATCACGCGAGTGCGTATCACGGCCAAATTCAAGTTGAAAGGCTAAGAGCTTTTTGATGCAAGAGCTGTAAATCCGTGGAGGGAATCGCTGTGGGATCTGGGTATTCGAAAATTTCGCCTTCGAAATTTCTGAGGGTAACGCGCCCAGAAGCGGCATCGATCACGTAGTTTGGATTGATAGGAATTTTACCTCCACCACCTGGACCATCGATGACGAACTGCGGAATCGCGTAGCCGGTGGTATGGCCGCGCAGCCCCTCGATGATGGCGACGCCTTCTGCGACGGGGGTGCGGAGATGAGACGAGCCGTTGATGAGATCGCACTGATAGAGATAGTAAGGCTTTACCCGGCACATTAACAATTTCTGAACGAGCGCTTTCTGAATATTCACGTTGTCGTTCACGTTGCGGAGAATGACACTTTGGTTTCCAAGTGGAATACCTGCATCAGCAAGGCGGCCGAGGCCGTCACGGACTTCCGTGGTGAGTTCGCGAGGATGATTGCAGTGGATAGAGATGAAAAGTGGGTGGTGTTTTTTCAACACATTACAAAGTTCTGGAGTGATGCGTTGTGGGAGGAAGATGGGAATGCGAGAACCGATGCGGATGAACTGAATGTGAGGGATCGATCGAAGGCGCGTCAGGATTTTGTCGAGGCGATCGTCAGAGAAGAGCAGGGGATCCCCGCCAGAAAGAAGAACATCGCGGACCTCGCTGTGTTGTTCGAGGTAACGAAAAGCGGGTTCCCACTGAGTTTCGAGATGTTGTTC
>VFJU01000465.1 GCA_009885905.1 Verrucomicrobiota bacterium | reverse complement strand
GCCGCAGGGCTGGTTCGCAAGCAGAAACTTGGCAGGACCAACTTCTACATCAACGAACCGCTGGTTGCCCTGCTCAGCGGTGTCGCATTGGACCTGCCGTGAACGCAGCAGAGCGAGAGTATTTTGCAGTCGATCTCCCTGATTTCATCCATTCGACGGCCTTTCCATGTGGCAAGCGATGTGCCTCCGAGGCAGCAGGTCAATGGGTCGAGAAAAGGTCCGTCCAAGAATCAACAGAGTGGCCCTTCTTGGGCTTGATCTGTCCCACCTCATTGGCATGCGCTCTCGGCGAGAGCGCGCCACCTTTAGAGAAGATAAAGGACAACTAGATAAAGGATCAAAGGGAACGATCAGCGCTTCCGGCGGGCCAGCATCATCCCGCTGGCCAGCATCGTCAGGAGGATCGACGTTGGTTCCGGGACGGCGGCGACACGGAACCCGATGAGGAAGTACTCGTACGAGGGGTCGACGAAGTCGGAGCGGTTCGAGGAGAGCAAGGAGTTGTCGTTGCTGCTCCAAGCGCCCCCGCGAAGCCCGCGCGACGAGCCGGCTATCACCGCGTCATTCCATTCCCAGACGTTGCCTCCTTGGTCATAGGTTCCATAAGAACTTGGAGCAATGCTGTAGGTGCCTACATTCGTTGTTGAGCCTACGGAATTATTGTAATTCGCATCTGCCGTGGTGATCGTGTTTTGACCGTTCGGGTAGAGCGAGTAGGATGCATTCGCTGCATTATAATACGCGGCCTTGTACCACTCGTTCTCGCTAGGGATGTAGACTTGCGCTCCGATGTTCGCGGTGATGATGCCGCTGGTCGCGCCATTGAGCGTGTAGGCACCATTTTCCATACTGGCATTGCCTTGGCCATTCATCATCCAATTGGCGAAGCGCGCGGCATCATACCACGAGACATAAACCACCGGGTGGTTGGCGAGGGCGGTGGTCACGGTGTAGGTGAAGCTGCCGGAGCTGCCAGATTGCGTGATGCCATAGCCCGACATGTAATCATTGTAGACCCCATTGGCGTTCGACTGACCCTTTGCATTGAGGAACTCGCCGTACTGGGCGTTAGTCACTTCATATTTACCAATCTGATAGGCATGATCCACTGCGCCGTAGAGTGAGCCCGTCGCTGGGTCCGTCGCAT
>VFJU01000506.1 GCA_009885905.1 Verrucomicrobiota bacterium | reverse complement strand
GTCACGATTGGCGATTACTTTGGTCAGAGCGGCGGCCGCGAGTGCGCCGCCCGCGATCTGCATCGCGTAGGGACGTAGTTCGCCGGTGTAATAGAGGACGAAGGGACAAGTGAGGAGAACCAGTGGCCAGAAGCGGACCTTTCGCAGGGCCAGCACGGCGATGATCAGCCAAGGCAGGTTAATGGCTCGCAGGGTGAATTCGCTTAACGCCCCGAGTTGTGCCCAGCACCAGAGCAGAAACATGTACACCGGCATCTGCACGTCGGATCCCCCGAGACGCAAGGTCATCGCCCACCAGTCTCTGAAATCGGGGATCAGTGCTTTGAAGGCTCCACTCCCTTCGTCCATCCACAGGCTCTGGGTGGTGATGGCGGCAAGGCCGACAAGGATCGACACGACAGTGATTAAAAAAATGCGGAGAGTCTCGCGCTTGTGAGTGGAAGGTGAAGTCATTTGGGAAAGGGTAGCGCTGCACCGCCGGGGCAGCATGTCAAAGGGATGAGAAAGAGAAATCCAAGATGAACCTGAGAGTCCTCGCCTTGAGCGGTGCTTTCTCCAAACTTTGGCTGCGCTCCCGGCGGTAGCGCGCCACCTAAGAATGCGCCTTTGGCGAAAGGGTTTTATCTCAGTGGTCCATCTCCTCCAGTTGTCGAAACAGCTCCGACGCCTTTACCGCGAATTTGGAGAAAGGAACTGAAGCCTCGCCTCCGTGCCGTGGAGGGAAGCCGATGGGTATGTATCCATGCCGAATTTTTGGATCTCGTTTCAAGCAAACCGCTAAGGCGATATTGGCTAGATTAATCTCAGATGGAATCCTGCGGATCGCCTCTCCGCATGCCTCGGTATCCATCAAGCGGTAGGGTACATTCGCGTCCACACAATCCACTTTTGCCAACACGCGGAGCGCATAACGCAGGATCAGGCTTGCCACCACTCGGCGGAATCCATCTTGTCTGGTGCGCTTGCCATAGATGACGTCAAATTGCTCACGCCGCTCCCAAAAAAGATGAAAATACTGGGGATCACTCTGGCCGTCTGAATCGATCTGAAATATATATGGAATCTTACGTTCCAAGGCGATCTGGTAGCCTTGTATACAGGTCTGACCATGCCCGCGGTTTTCACGACTGATCCATTCCAACCTCGCTCCGAGTTCACCTTGCAGCGCTTTTAAGTTTTCCAAAGTTTCGTCGGTGGATCCGTCATCGATCGCGAGTAATACAAATTTTTCGACACACCGTTCCAATTCGGAGAACCATTCGGTGACGACCTTTCGTAATGAAGCTTGTTCATTGAAAACCGGCATCACGATGAGGATCTCGGTAGAACGGCGATTCATGTTCGTTTGCTAAATAATGGGGCGTGTGATCGGCGCTTCCGGATTGTTAAGTGGCCACTCTACCAAGCTCTTCCATGCGTCATAAACCGCTTCACCACCCTGCGGACTTGGAATGCCTTGCGCATGAACTTCAGCACACTGGCATTTTCGAGAAATGTAGGAAATCGCCTTGCCTTGAGGTGCACTCGCTGGGCGAGTAACCCTTCGTCGATCATGCGCTGCCAGTGTTTTTGAGTGGTGCTCTCCTCATACCATCGGAAATGCGCAAGGGCTTCCGGAAGGTAGCCGAAGCGGTATCCGAGTCGGGTCAATCGCAGGTAATATTCCCAATCCATACAATTCCGATATTCGACATCCAGTAGATGGCCGGCCTCGATGATAGACTTCTGATAGAATGTCGATGTGGACGGGATGCAGCATCCTACAAACAAAAAATCCCATTCATCCACCGCGGTATCATATTTTCGGCGGATAGGAATCTTGTCATCATTGATATAGATGCAGTCTCCATGCACCACGTCCACATTCGGATGCGTTTCGATAAATTTAGCGACCTTGGCGAGCGCGCCCGGCAGCAGATAATCATCGCAGTTCAGCCACATCACCCAGTCGCCGGTGGCCTTGCGGAAGCCCTTGTTGATACCATCGCTCATCCCCTTGTCGGGCTCGCTGATCCATTGCAGATGAGGATAGCGTTCGAGCACTTCCAAGGTCTCATCCGTGGATCCTGCATCCGTGACGATATGCTCGATCTCAACCCCTGTCTGCGAAAGAACGCTTTCCACACAATCTGGCAGAAAACGTCCTTGGTTGAAGCTAGGAGTGATGATGGAAAACTTCATTTGCAAAGGGTAGGGCGGCCTCGCCGCGCCCACCTGTTCGCCGTATGGCGGCGCGGATGGGTGGAGAGTGACAAACGCAAGAACAGCCTCCGGCGGGAGGAGGTGAAGTGGGGCGGGGCGAGGCTGCCCCGGTCCTGCCTGGGGTTACGCTTAGGGCGTGAGCGCCACCTGTATGCGGAGAAACCGTCTAGCGGCACTATTCGCGGAGACCACCACCGAGGCGTTGGGCTGTGTGGATGTTATGACCATGGGAGCGATGCCGGGTACTGAAGTCCATGTGGTTAGGTTGGAGCTTTCCTCCACTCTGTATGTGCG
>VFJU01000095.1 GCA_009885905.1 Verrucomicrobiota bacterium | reverse complement strand
TTTTTTCGAAAAAATCAAAACTCTTTGAACGTTTATAAATGTTGATGGTCTTAATATGATGAAAGCAATGAGTAATCATTCTTTCATGTAAGGGTGTAACAGCACGGTTGTCTGCCGATCCTACGGGTGTGGGTGTGGGTACGACAATTTAGGCCGCCGGGGAAGGGACTCCCCGGCGGTCATTTTTTTATCCCCCCCGGCGCTCCAACCAAATTGAAGGCTAGTAGTTACGCAGACTTTCGATTCTCTCCTCCGTCGTCCTAACATCGTCAGTGAGTTTTACCGACTCATAAGCGACCTTCAATCCCTGCAAAAGAATCATGTCGTTAGGAAATTTCTCAAGAGCCAGATTGTAGGACTCGATCGCCTCTTTCGGCTTTCCAACAGTTAGATAATATTCACCCACACGCGCGCCCATCGGCGTGAGGATCACCGGCGGAAACATCATCGTTGCAAACCGCTCACGATCCACTGCCGAAGCATACCAATTATAAGCAGTGGCTGACCGATCCTTAGGGCCGTCAAGGGCAAGACTGCCACGCACATCACTTGCTAGAACTTCATAGGCACGGAAGCCACGCGTCCACAGAGCGCGCTCACCACTTCTATTGGCTCTAGCTTGAGTCTTGCTAAAGGCTTCCCCAAGCACACCCATCGCCTCAACCACATTCCGAGCTGACGAAAAATCTTTTTTGCTCGTCAAACGCTCGACCTCCAGCGCCAAGCGAAGCCCATCCATCCAGAAGTATGCCAGTGTATCCTTACTGTAGCTCTTCATTTCTTGACCCTTGGGCAGAGAAGCTTGCGCTTCAACTTCGTTACCCCTTAGGTTGCGGCGCATCAAAATACGGGATGGTAGCGTCTTTGCATCCCACATCAAAAGTCGCGCCCCCGGCGACGATGCACGCCCGGCCTCGATCGGAGTCGCTGCAATTTGCTTCGCAGCCGCCAACGCCGTTTCGAATTCACCCTTGGATGAGAGCACGACGATCCGGTAACACTCCGCCTTGACCCACTCGGGACAATCCGCAACGGGAACTTTATTTTTCCTCATCCAAGATTCGTAATATGACGTAGCGCGGCCAAATGCCGTGGCCGCTTTGCCGTGATGACCCGCTCGCCACTCGTAATGACCAAGCAGATGAAAGTAGGGAGCATAATCAGGAGACATCTGACAAAGTCGTTCTGCATGTTCGACCGAAGAACTAGAGACTGGTCCATCGGATTGAATTGTTAGGAGTGCATTCAGGGGCAATGGACTATTAGGAAATTTTACAATCAGGTCTCGAAGAATTTTCTCCGCGATTTCTTGGTCTGGTGTACATGATCCAAATTCGTCGTACCCTCCCCTGCTAAACAGCGCAGTAAAAATACTAGCTTGAAGATCGTTAGGAAACTTTTCGGACACCTTCCGAAAAGCATTTGCAGCTCCTACAGGTCCACTTTCCATGTATTTAATCAACCCATAACAGTACCCGCGCTCAAGCTCGCTACCTTTTCCTTGATCCACCAAATCTAACATTCTTGATGTGACTGCAATACTAGCAGAAGCAGTCTCGGGTGTAGGAGTCAGTAAACAAATCAACATTCCCCAGTGAGCCAACAAGCACTCTGGATCTTCACGCATCGCCGCAGCAAAGTGACAACTGGCTTCAAATTCCCAACCGCCATGCAGATGGTTCATTCCTTGATTGACGTGGGCCTGAACTTTATCCGTTGAGGCGGAGACCGCCATCTCGATGCCGGCAGGAAAATTCATCATCGCTGGTTCTCCGAGCGCTTTGACCACTGCTGGAATGGCATCTTCCACACCCGGATTTTGATGGATTGATGGATTTTTTGCCTCTATCGGCGTCAATCCAGCCGGTTTATTTTTAGTCAATTCTGCTTTTTTAGGTAGCTTAGGGGTCACCAACTGCGCACCGGGATCAGCTCCAGCTGCAAAAACACAACTGACCCACCACGCCGCTAACCACCTCATTCGCATGAAGTCAAGATGGACACAAATCACCGACACCACCAAGAAAAATGACGCTGGCATCTCCCGCTCCGACCCGCTTAATCTCCCGCTATGAAACTTGGTATCATCGGATGTGGAAAAATGGGGACCGCACTTATCCAAGGAGCGATTCGTGCCGGCGTGGTTCGTGCCACCGACGTGTCCGGTTGCGATCCTCATGAAAACTCTCGTCAAGCCTTTACAAAGGCAACAGGAGCTAATGCCACGTCTGAAATGAATGCATCTGTCGCAGACAGCGAGGTCATTCTACTCTGCACCAAGCCTAACGATATTTCTAACGCTATCACACACGCAGCAAAGATCGCTGCAGGTGAGGAGCGCTTACTTATTTCGATTGCTGCAGGCGTAACGCTCTCCACTCTTGAGGTCGCCACACCAGAAAATTTCAGAATCATCCGTGCCATGCCTAACACCCCAGCCCTCGTCGGCCAAGGCGCCGCAGGTTATTGCCTCGGATCTCGCGCAACACGTGCAGACGCGGCGGTTGCTCAATCTCTGCTCGGTGCAGTCGGCTTAGCCGTTGAGGTTGCCGAACGCCTAATGAATGCCGTCACTGGACTCTCCGGCAGCGGGCCAGCTTACATTTATCTTGTCATTGACGCCCTAGCCGATGGTGGTGTCCAGGCAGGAATACCCCGTGCCGATGCCATACGGCTTGCGGCACAAACCGTTCTAGGTTCCGCCACAATGGTTCTGGAAACGGGCGAACATCCCGCTGTACTTAAAGACATGGTAACCTCTCCAGGTGGCACAACCATCGCCGCGCTGGCCGTACTGGAAAAACGTGGATTACGATCCGCATTGATCGAAGCGGTTGGTGCTGCCGTGCATCGCGCAACAGAACTTGGTAAGTGACTTATTTTGATCTTCCACAGACCAACCCGACTCCTACACTCATTCCCATGACCTTCCGGTTCATCGCCTTCATTCTACTAACGAGCTCGGCCCTTTTCATCTCCTCGTGTGGACCTGATCCTGACATGCCAACATTGGCTGGAAATACCCAAGCCGCCGCCATTGAAGGCGAGACATTCTATCAGAACGCCAAACAAGCCGATGAGGATGGTAAAACAGGTAAAGCCATCAAACTCTACGACCAGACCGCAACCCGTTTTCCTTTTGCTCCATCCGCTGCAAAAGCACGTTTTCGGCAAGCGGAACTGCTTCAACAACAAGGCGAAATCCTGAAATCCTTTAATGCCTATGATCAATTCCTCTCAAGGTTCCAAGGAAGTAGTTTGTATTCCACAGCTCTCAATCGTCAAATCGCAATGGCCCAGTCTGCGGCCGACGGTGATGTGAAATCTAGCCTGTTAGGAATTAAAACCAAGCTTTCGCTAGAAAAAACCGTCGAAATGCTCGGCAAGGTTCGCGACAGTGCACCCAAATCATACGCCGCGGCCAAAGCGCAATTCACCATCGGTCAACTCTACGAATCAAAAAGGAAATATAAGGAAGCCATCGCCGCCTACCGCCTACTTGTCAGAGACCAACCCACCAGCTCCCAAGCCCCAGAAGCATTGTTCCGAGTCGGCGTAATTCTCAGTGAAGAAGCCAAACGTGGCAACCAAAACCAAGGAAACCTAGATCTCGCTCGGGAAGCCTTCAACGACTACCTGATTCAATATCCCGGAGACTCACGCAACGCAGAAGCTCGGTCTCTCGAAGCAAATCTTGGCGGCCGTGATCTCCAACGATCTTACGATATCGCAGAATTCTACCGAAAAACTGGTAAAATAGAAGCCGCAAAAGTCTACTACCAAGACATCATTGCTCATGGTAAATCTAGCCCAATTTGCGACAAAGCAAGTGCCCGGCTCAAAGAGATGGGACAATGAGCTTCAAGACCATAAAATTTCATTTTTTACTAACACCTATTATACTGTTAGCTTCGTGTGCTGGCTACCGGATCGGAGAATCCAAGCCCTCAGTGATGAAAGACGTCAAGACCATCGACGTGAAGATGTTCTCCAATTCTAGCTTCCAGCCTCGGGCGAATGCCGTTGCGACTTCTGCCGTTACCGCTGCAATCGTTCAAGATGGAACCTACCGCCTTGCTTCACTCGATCACGCAGACGCAGTTCTCGAAGGCGATCTCCTAAGCATCAAATACACCCCAGTCCGCGGTAGCCGATTCGACGTACTCCGTCCGGAAGAACTGATCAACATCGTCACCCTCAAATGGAAACTCCTCAATGCGAAAGACCCCACAAAAGTGGTCATGGAAGGAACGTCTGTAGGCTTCAGTGAGTTTTTCGTCTCCGCCACTCTTCAAACAGATCGAAACAACGCCGTCGCCGATGCCGCGCAACGTGCAGCGGCCAACCTAGTCTCCACTTTATCTAACGGGTACTAACAATTCGAATGATCAATGGATCAATTTTTCAAGGTTCAGTTACTCGCATTCTATAAAAGCGCCGCTTTTCTGTCTGAGCTAATGGAAATTCTACCACATTCACGGCACCCGTTCCGGCCTCGGTCCTAGCACTGGTCCACACGGCAAGATCTAAACTACTCTCAACGGTATACGTTCGCCCAGTGGCTGTTGGGAAAGTAATTCTAGCAGATCTAGGTTCCGTTGAAAGATAAACCAATGACATCACAAAGCGAGAATTTCTATCGAGCGAATCAGTCCCAAAAGTCACCTCATCGAGATCGGATGATTCATCACCATCATCATCGAGATCAACCATGTCGGGGATTCCATCGAGATCTGTATCAATAAGAAAAGTAATACTAACGTTATCAATCGCGATACCTTGACCTGACAATGGAACGGAAAATGTCTGATCTGAGTTGGCTTGTCCTGGCGAATGCGGCAAACCAGAAAACTTTTTCCAGCGAAAATCAGAATAGCTTCCTCCAATTCCCGTTAGTCCCAACGAGGCTTGACCCACAACTTCGGTGGTCGTTTGTGCCACACCTAAATCCGAAGAAGTGATACCAGTCGCAGATCCATTAGTTGCTAGAAATACTCCCTTGTAAGAAAGAAACTGCTTCACCACTCCACCGATCACCAGTGCAACACCATCTGGATCACCATTTTGTATTCCTGGAATAAATTTTGAATAAATCTGATGCATTGACTGAGTCAATGTTCCTGCAACGAACGATGAAAGTGCGTGAGTTCCATAAGTGGCTCCATTAGATCCATTATAGAGTAGTATATTTATATTAGAAATAGCTCCAGTGTATCCAGGACTAACCACTACTTCAATAAATTCTCCACTATCGGCACCATCGTTATCATAGTGAATTTCATTCAAAAAAACATCACTCGGTAGGACACCCCCACCCATGCCGGGAACCAAAGTAAAACGTAAATCGAAAGATGAACCAGGATAAATGGTTAGACCACTGACTACCGCAGTCCTTGAACTAGAAACTCCCCCAACGATTGGCCCAGAAGGCATGCTCGTTGAGGCAGCAAATGCGAGTTGTGGCAACGGGGTAGCCACTCCGTTGACTAACAATTCTACTGTCAAGGTGTCGGTACGCCCTCCGAAAACAGCGCGCCATTGTTCTGCGGTGAATGAGATTTGTAATGCCCTGAGCAGAGCCATGGACTGGTTGGTCACACGCATCGAAGCAGTCACTGAAGCAGTGTCCGCTAAAATCCCAATGGATCCATCTCCAAGAGTACCGTAAGTTCTGAAACCGCTCACCGCTGATGATCCAGTATCTATGCCTTGCCAAACTCCGGACGCCGTCTCCCAAGGGGAAGGGAAATGGGTTCCATCAAATCCTACGAATGTCTCGGAGATAGTCTGCCCCGCAGCGGTGAACGCATAGGGGGAATCCGAATCTGACACTTGCAACACAATACCTGCAGGATCGTACCCAGATGCACTCGCCACAAACGTGACGCTGCGTTGCTCACCCTGGATAAAATTTCTCGGCACTCGGATTACCGTCGAAGCACTAACACTTCCTGCCGGAATCGTAAGCGAGGCTGTAATTGGACTCGCTGTTGCTAAGTCATCAGTCGAGACGTTTACGTTAAGTGCCGTAGCCCGAGTCGCCGGCAAACTAACCGTAAGCATCACGGCTCCATCGGCAACACCCTCCGCGACCGTCGTAGTCGACAGCGCAATCGACAAATTAGGAAAATCCGCATCCAACTCGAAATCTCCGAACAAAGCGTAGTGATCTGAAGCTGTGGCACTCGTGCCAGAGGCCAATGGCGATCCCGACTTGGCAAGACCATTAATGTTAGATACATCTAATAGTGAATTGTAAATTTCTGTGGCCAAAGGTCTCCCAGCAATCGCAGGAGATACCAAAAAAAGATCGATCACTGAACCACTTTGGTAAGTTGCCGCTGAATTATTTATCTGGCGTGGATCAAGACGGTAAACGCTAGGATTACTAAAATAGCTGAGTGGATTTGTGGAATAAGTGATAGGCAAAACGATATCAGCACCTAGGGCGAAGGTACTCGGAAGACCCGTAGGCAAGGTGGTAAATGTTTTATTAGTTGATGAGAGATTGAAATCACCCATAATTATATAATTATCGTCGGCTGTTAGACCTTGAGTCGCGAGGTAATCAGTGAGGCGTCTCATCTCCACCGCACGGCGGAAACGATCTTCTGATGCCGTTCCAGATTTTAAGTGAGCCGCAACCATTAATGGGTCACGAGTCGTGCCCGGCACATCAACTCTAACTGCTGGAAACAGTCGTGTAATCTCCTTGGTTCCTGCTGGAGAACCGATTGCAGATGATGTCAGGAATGGAAACCGCGAGAGAAAAATCACTCGGAGACTGGTGTCGAAGGTATTCGTCGTGGGGGAAACAAAAATATATGGGTAACCAAGAGCGGCTGCGAGAGCATCCACATCATCTGCATTTCCAGCCACATCCGCCGAATGGATTTCTTGAAGCGCTACAACATCCGCGTTAATCCTAGCCAACACAGCGAGCACATTATCAAAGTCAGGCGTACCAGGATCTCCCAATCCGTAGTCAAAATAGACTGATCCACTCGCAGGGATCACCAAATGCGCGCCGATATTAAATGTCGCTGCGCGGAACTCCACGGCTTGCACAAGCGTGCCAACTAAAAGAAAAAGGGCTGCGTAGACGTTTCTAAACACTTGAACTTTATTCTAGCACTGTCTTGTTTCTTGTCGATAGCCTATCGCTTAATTAAATCGACAATATTACCAATTCATCGACTTGTAAGAATTTCCAATACTATGCGTAAAAGCACAAACACCACCTATTATTATGCTTCAATTATTTAAAAATCGAATTGCTGTTCTTTTTCCAATCATCGGTGTTCTCGGCATTCTAACAATCTTGGTAACTGTCTCACGCAGTGAACCAAAAGCTGTAGATTCCACGAAAAAGAAAATTGTCCTTATCGCAGGAAAAGCAAGCCACGCTAAGGGTGAACACGAACACCGAGCTGGTTGCCTTTTGCTCGCTCAGCAACTCAATCAGAGTGGTCTTCCAATCGAAGCAGTCGTGGTTACTGAAGGTTGGCCGAAAGATGAATCGATCTTTACTGGCGCCTCAGCGATCGTCATTTATGCGGATGGTGGTCCAAGACATCCTGCTCTGAATCAACTATTAAAGTTAAAACAAATCGCTGCATCTGGAATTGGAATCGGCTGCATTCACTATGCAGTAGAAATCCCCAAGGGAGAACCGGGTGATGCATTGCTTAATTTAATCGGTGGGTATTTTGAGACTGAATGGTCAGTAAATCCGCATTGGGAAGCTTCTTACAAGCTACCAAAACACTCGGTTACGCAAGGAATCCATGATTTTAAATTACGTGACGAATGGTATTATCACATGAGATTTGCACCAAGGATGGAGGGTGTGACCCCTATTCTGACTGATCTTCCCCCACCGGAGACGCTCAGACGAAAAGATGGTCCTCACGAGGGGAATCCCGAGGTACGTGCTGCAGTGTTAGATCGCAAGGAACCACAACACATGATGTGGGTTTATGAACGCCCAGTAGCCTCAGGAGGTGGTCGCGCCTTTGGATTTACCGGCGGTCACTTTCACAAGAACTGGCAACAAGATGATCAACGACGCATCGTCCTCAATGCCATCACATGGATCGCGAATTGCCCAGTCCCAGAACAAGGCGTACCATCGAAGACGCCCAGTGCCGAGGAAATGGCAGCGAATCTTGATCAAAAAAACTAACTGTTTTCATTCAAGCTTCGATTAGTAATCCATCCAAACAAAAAACGACCGAGAAACACCTCGGTCGTCTAAATAGGATTTGTCGGCAACGGCTAAAAACCGCTACTGATTTTACTTTACCCGATCACTTCAGGCCAATCGGTGTGAAACATCTCGCCGCGCGGCTTATCCACACGCTCATAAGTGTGCGCACCGAAGAAATCACGCTGCGCTTGTAGAAGATTTGCTGGTAGGACCGCACTACGATAACTGTCGTAATAACCCAACGAGGCGCTGAAGGCGGGCACAGGAATGCCGGCAAGGGTGGCCAGCGATACAACTTCCCGCCAGTTTTCTTGGAATCCGTTAAGAAGATCGGTGAAAAATGGAGCGAGCATCAGATTTTCTAACTTAGGGTTGGTGCGGTAGGCCTCGGTGATATCGTTGAGGAAACGCGCACGGATGATACAACCCCCGCGCCAGATCGCAGCGATTTTTGCGAGATCCAAGTCCCAGCCTTTTTCGGCCCCCATCGCAGTGATGAGGTCGAGTCCTTGGGCATAAGAAATAATCTTTGAAGCAAAGAGCGCATCATGAACTTTTTTGATGAGTTTTTTCTTCTTCACATCGATCTCCGGCTTAGGCCCCTGGAGAATTTTGCTTGCCGCGACTCGCTTGTCTTTCATCGACGAAAGAATCCGAGCTTCCACCGCCGCGTTGATCGTCGAAATCACCACTGCATTTTCCACGGCATTGATAAGCGTCCATTTACCAGTGCCTTTCTGTCCCGCCGTGTCCAGAATGAGATCGACCAGTGCTTTGTTGGTTGCTGGATCTTTTTGTTTGAAAATCTCCGCGGTGATCTGGATGAGGTAGCTTTCAAGATCGCCGTCGTTCCAATCCGAGAAAACTTCAGCAAGCTCAGCCGCTTCAAATCCTGCGGCCTTAAAGATGTTATAAGCTTCGCAGATCAATTGCATGTCCCCGTACTCGATGCCATTGTGGATCATCTTCACATAGTGGCCAGCGCCGCCGGGTCCGATGTGGAAGACGCAGGGTTCGCCTTCAGCCTTAGCCGCGATGGATTCGAAAATAGGCTTCATGACTTCCCAAGTGGAAGCTGGGCCACCAGGCATGATAGATGGACCTTTGCGCGCGCCCTCTTCACCACCAGAAACCCCAGCACCGATGAAGCGAAACCCGAGATCACCAAGCCATTTGTCGCGACGCTCCGTGTCAGTGTAGAGTGAGTTCCCACCATCGATGATGATGTCACCTTTATCGAGAAGCGGGATGAGAGACTCAATGACGGCGTCTACTGGAGCCCCAGCTTTCACCATGATCATCACCTTTCTCGGAGAGGAAAGAGATTGCACAAAGCCCTCGAGCGACTGGGCACCAACAAGTTTTTTACTCGGGTGAGCCGCAACAAATGCATCCGTAACAGATGATGTTCGGTTATAAACCGAGACTTGGAATCCGCGGGATTCCACGTTGAGAACAAGATTCTGGCCCATTACGGCCAGACCGATAAGTCCGAAATCGCTATTCATAAGTATAATGCCACCAACTGGGCTAGCGAGGATGTAGAGGGGATGATCAATCCGTGCAACCCCTTGTTGCAATCCGTCGCTGCATTTTCCACATTATTGGGGTGAACATCCCAAACGCGATCACTTTTTCCCGCTTAATTATGACAGCGGCATTTGTGATCGCTGTTTCTCAGCGCTCAGCCACGGGCTACGGTGCGGGCTTGGCGCTGTTCATTGTTGCGGCGCTTAGCGACTGGTTGGATGGTTGGTTGGCCCGAAAAATGGGTCTTGTCACCCCCCTCGGAAAACTCATGGATCCATTGGCTGACAAGATCTTGGTCAGTGCTGCATTTGTGTTTTTCACCGAGCAGAAGCTTTGCCCAGTCTGGGTTACTGCGCTGATCATCGGTCGCGAGTTTCTCGTCACCGGATTGCGCCAAATCGCTGTCGAGGCCGGCCAAGTCCTTGCGGCGGATCATCTGGGCAAATGGAAAACGACAGTCCAGTTGGCCTACCTCATCACTGGATTGATCTGGCTCACTGCCATCCACTCAAAAAATCAACCTGCCGCACTTGGGTGGCTTGGAAATCTAACGCGCCCATTGTCCGAAGGAGGATGGTTGCAGCCCATCCTACTTTCAGCCGCTGTATTACTAACAGTTATCTCTGGATGGAACTACCTTTGGTCTTCGCGGAATTTACTGCGTGGCAAATGAAGCAATCATCGCTTCAGCTTATTTGGATTAGTCATCTGCACTTTCTTCCGTAGGATCTAATGTTAAATTCTTGCGCGATTCGTGACGGATATCACGAGCCTCACCTAAGAAGAAAGCATCTTCACCCATGTTCACCGCGAGATCACCAATGCGCTCGATCGAACCCGCAATGAAGATCAAATGAAGCAGATTTTCTGAGCGTCCGTTAGAATCTTCAAGCCGACGACTGAGAGCTGATACCATTTGTTTTTGCAGACGATCTAATTCTTTGTCTCGAGCTTTCAAACTCTGCCCAAGCTCAGCATTTGCATCCGTGTAGGCCATCAAAGAATCTCGCAGAATACTATCGGCCATCGAATATAAAGGTTCCGCAAGACCCACTTCTTCGAGCACGGATGACTTACAGATTTTTTTTGAGCGTTTAGCAATATTCACCGCATGATCGGATATCCGTTCGAGGTTGTGTGCCATCTTCATTGAGGTGACCACGAGCCTCAAATCTGAGGCCATTGGATGAAAGCGGGCGAGAATTTCCATTCCGGACTGGTCGATTTTACGCTCGAGGTCATCGACATCAGAATCGTCAGCTATCACAGCCCTAGCGAGATCTATATTCCGCTCGAGTAATGAACACATTGCTCGCTCGAGATTTTGCCGAGTCAAACTGGCCATGAGAAGAACATCAGCACGCAAAGCGTCAATCGCTTTATCAAAATCTCTAAAAATGTGCTGACTGTTCATGAAATCAAATTAAAGTAAATCATTTAGAAAATCAACCGAAACGACCCGTTATATATTCTTCGGTCTTTTTTACCCTTGGATTACTGAAAATTCGCGAAGTCTCGGAAAACTCAATTAGATTTCCCATGTAGAAAAAAGCGGTTTTATCGGATACTCTAGAAGCTTGCTGCATATTGTGAGTAACGATGACAATGGTGTAATGTGCTTTGAGATCCCAGATCAGTTCTTCGACTTTAGCCGTGGCAATAGGATCTAAAGCACTGCATGGCTCATCCATTAATACAATCGAAGGTTTGACCGCGATCGTGCGCGCGATGCAAAGACGCTGCTGTTGTCCACCAGAAAGTCCAAAGGCTGATTCATTCATCCGGTCCTTGACCTCGTCCCACAAGGCCGCTGCACGCAGAGCTTCTTCGATCGATTGATCCAGCACGGATTTAGGCAGCGAACCTTGAAGCCGAAGACCGTAGGCCACATTATCGTAAATACTGCGGGGAAACGGATTGGATTTTTGAAAAACCATCCCCACATCCCGTCGCAGCTTCACGACGTCTACCGAGCTGTCGTGAATATCGATACCATCAAGGTAGATTCCGCCGCGAGTGATTTTCGCAATCGGAATTTCATCATTCATGCGATTGATGCAACGCAACAACGTGGACTTGCCGCAACCCGATGGGCCGATGAAAGCCGTCACGGACTTTGCCGGGATTTCCAGATTGATGTCGTTCAATGCAGGTGATGACCCGTAACTAAAATCGAGATTCGAAATGGCGATGGATGAATGCTTCATAACCGTGAAAGGAATCAGCCGAAGGTGCCAGTGACATAGGCCTCAGTTTGAGGTTCTTTGGGCGTTTCGAATATCTGCATTGTGGGACCGTATTCGATGAGTTTTCCAAGATACATGAATGCAGTTCTATCAGAACAGCGCGTGGCTTGAGCCATATTGTGTGTGACAATCACGATGGTGTATTGCTTCTTTAATTCATAAATCAATTCCTCGATTTTCAAGGTCGCGAGCGGATCAAGCGCGGCGCAGGGTTCATCCATCAGAAGAATTTCAGGTTGGTTCGCAATGGCTCGGGCAATGCATAAACGTTGTTGCTGACCTCCAGACAGGCCAAACGCGCTAGAGTGCAAACGGTCCTTTACCTCGTCCCACAACGCAGCACTTTGCAGCGCATTTTCAACAATCTCGTCAAGCTGCGTTCGCTTTGTTAGACCTGACAAACGAAGACTGAAGGCGACGTTTTCGTAAATCGATTTTGGAAACGGGTTGTACTTTTGGAATACCATACCGATTCGGCGCCGGAGCTCTTGCAGGTCGATGTCGCGGCGATTGATATCAATCCCGTGAACGTAGATAGAGCCACCAGTGACCTTGGCGTTAGGGATGCGATCGTTGATTCGGTTGAAGCAACGCAGTAGTGTCGACTTACCACATCCAGAGGGTCCAATAAAAGCGGTCACTTGGCGGACGGGGATGTCGAGCGTGACGTCGTGAAGCACTTGCTTGCCCGAGTAGGCAAAAGTTAGATTCTTAATTTCAATCGCGGTGTCCATATTTACCACTTAAGTTTTGACCGCAGTTTGCTGCGCAGAATCATCGAACCGAGCGATAGGAACGCGACGATGACAAGAAAAACAAAAACCGAACCATACTGAGCCCGCTGCGTGTATTCCGAACTCGGAATCCGAGCCGCTAAGGTGTAAATATGATAGGGCAATGCTTGCACTTGGGAGGAAAGCAAATCAAACGGACTCTTCAATCCTTGCCATGGCAAATCATCCTTAGCTGCGACAGCGGCAGTAAACATAATTGGGGCGGTTTCTCCTGCGACTCGTGTGATGGCGAGTAATGAAGAGGTGAGAATTCCCGACAAAGAAAATGGTATCACGCATTTACGGATCGTCTGCCAACGGGTGGCACCAAGTGCCAATGATGCATCGCGAAACCCTTGAGGAACCGCGCGCAACGACTCCTCAGAGGCCGTGATAATCACGGGTAAAATCATACAGGCCAACGTCGCACACCCCGCCATAAGCGATGAATTCCAACCTTGAAAACTCATCACGTAATCATTGATGAAAAGCGGAACACAGAGCAACGAGCGGTCGGATGGAGTTGCCGTGATTACCGGCACCGCAAGCACGAAAACCGAAAAACCAAACAGGCCAAACACGATGGATGGAATTCCAGCAAGATTCAAAATCGCTAGACGAACTGCGTGAATGAATGGGCTTTGCTTGGCATATTCAGAGAGATAAATGGCCGCACAGACACCAAAGAACAACGCAAGAATCATCGAACCTACCGTAAGCAAAATAGTACCAACGATGGGTCCTGCAATACCACCACCGGAATAAGAGTAAGTTGTCTCATTAAAAATAGGCGTGCCTTCGTGCTTTTTAATATAATCGCTATAAGCAGAAGCTGGAAGTTGATGACGCGTGCCCTGTGCATCGTCAAAAACATGTAACGTCTCATTCTTTGCAGTTAGAAATTCAAAATCAACGAAAGGAGCCTGCGCTTTGAATAATACCGGCGCACCATCGACAATGATTTTGCCGAATAACAATGCAGCGATGAGCACGATCGCATAAGTGAGGCCTGCCATCAAAGAACGCACAACGCGATCTTTGATATGTCCTTTCGGAAGACCTTTAAGAATTAAGTTTTCTGGATTAAACATGATAGAAATGATTAGCGTTTCATTTTATTCACGAACCGATGTGCGGTCGCATTAATCGTAAGCACCACCGCGAATAACAAAATACCAACGACAAATAATGCCCGATAATGCACGCTACCGAGTGGGACTTCTCCAAGTTCTTGAGCGATGATGCCGGTGAGCGTGTGAGAAGGCTGCAAAAAGCTTCCCAACCCACTCGTGAAATCTGGAATTTTAATTCGATTACCGGCAACCAGGAGCACCACCATCGTTTCACCAATGACGCGACCAAATCCGAGCAGCACCGCGGCGAGAATTCCAGAAAATGCCGCAGGAATGATCACGCGAAAAGTCGTCTGCACACGCGAAGCTCCCAGAGCCTCGGAAGCCTCGGCGTAAGCGGATGGAACGTTGTTGAGTGCATCCTCCGCGAGCGAAAAAATGGTAGGGATACTCATCAAAGCAAGGAGGCATCCTGCGGTGAAAATATTGAGTCGCTCCTCGATCGGAAATCCTGGGATCCAAGACAGAGAGTCCCAGGTCGAGAGATCTCGTAACACTGATCCAAATACCAATATCCCGATGAAGCCTAAAACTACGGATGGAATTGCTTGAATGAATTCGATCACGGGTTTGATCAGCGACTGCTCTCTGTTAGAAGCAAATTGATTCACATAAACCGCAGCACCGATACCAGACGGTATTGCAAGGACAAGAGCGACGATAGAAATCATCAAAGAGCCTGCAGCAAGAGGTAGAATACCATAAAAATCTTGCCACTCTCCACCCGTGACCCAGTCTTTTCCAGTTAGGAATGAACCAATGGCAGCGGTCAATTCCACAGGAGCTTTATCATTCCAATCACGGATTGCAGGCAGTGTTTTTTCTAGGTTCGTAATGAAAACCGGAAATGTCTGACGAGCGGCACTCAATAAACGTGACGCCTCGGGTTGGCTAAGGCTTTCAGGAAGTTGAGCGGCGAGAGGTTCAACTGATTTTTGCAGCGCACGATGGGCGTCGCTACACTGTGGACGGCGCTCTAGCAGTTTTTTGATTGGGCCTTCTACGTCTGGCTTATCTGCTAGAGACGCGAGTGCCTCAGCAGTTAGCTTCTCACGCTCCACGGCATCCTTCGCGCTGGAAGCCGCCGCAAGTAATGTCTTACGATCTTTTTCAAGAATGTCGGCGTCTTGGATTTTCTCCTTGGTGGCGGTGACCATCTCGGTCATTTCGGAGACCAGCATGCTCAACTCAGCACCTGCAGCGTCGAAAGCGTCGATGGTCGCCCTCATACCGATTAGAGACTCCGCTTGTTTTTGCTGAGCGTTTGAAAATTCCTCTGCCAGTGCCGTCACCAACGCTGGATCTTCGGTGGATTCCAACGAGCGAATACGAATGGATTCGATCAAATCGTGACGCTCACGATCACTGAGGTGGGGGGTAGCTGGCAGCGATTTGAGAGCTTTTGCCTTCTGCTTGGCGAAGTTAGTTCCTAATGCAGCGAGAATTTTAGATTCCTTATTTTCTCCAGCCTGAGTATTATTCAGAACTAAATCACGCGTCGAACTCGTCTGATCGGTGTACGCGTTGAAAAGCGCATTGGCTTCCTGACTACGGAGCAATTCGCGGCCGCACTTCCCATTGATCTCAGCATAATAAGCGCGATTTAAAACACTGGTAAGCTGTTCGTGATCCGTGAGATTTTTCCTCGAAATGTCGACAAATTCCAATCCTGCGATGCGATAAACTTCGAGCTCTCTCCGATAGCCAGGAAAGAATCCAAGTCCTTCCTTCAATAAGAAAACAATGATTAATGTTAGGATGACAATGGTCAGTCCAGCGTTCGATGCGAAGAAATAGCGGATCGCACTCTCAAACGAGAAGCCACGCTTTTTGAAGCGATGAGCGGCTTGATTTTCAGGAATTTCTTCGTTCGGCATTTGCTGAGTGAAGTCGTAAGTCTTCTTTTTGGAAGTAACAAGAAAATGAGCATCGCGGGCAAACCTGCGATGCTCATTTTAGAAAAAATGAAATTAGAATTACAAGTCTTTGGCAGGAATAAAGCCGACCTTTCGGACGATTTCTTGGCCTGGGTCGGATTCGACGTATTTCATGAATGCATCCGCTTCGGCGGTCGGTTTGTCGGGCGCGTAAAAGTAGCAAAGGCGCGCGAATGCGTACTTCTTGGCATTTTGACCAACAGGCTCAACGCCATCGATGATGGTGGCTTTGGTGCCCGTCGTTTTGGAATAAGCAAGACCGACGTAACCGATGCCATTTTTGTTCTTAGCAACTTCTTGAGCAATTTGCTCGTTTCCAGCCATTTTCAGTGAACTGGAAGGGTAATCACGACCATCCATCGCAAGCTTTTGCCAATCTTTGTAAGTCCCGGAGGATGTGTTACGAGTGTAGATCGAAATCTTACCTGGGGCGCCACCGATTTCGGACCAGTCTTTGATTTGACCGGTAAAAATCTTAGCAACCTGTTCCTTGGTAAGTTTCGCAAGCGGCGAGTTTTTGTTCACGATGACCACAAGCATGTCGTGGCAGATTTCGTGCTCTTTCAGATAGACACCCTTTGTTCTGCAGAAGGTGCGCTCGTCGTCTTTGATTTTGCGTGATGACATACCGATCTGCGCAGTGCCGTTTGCGAGAGCTGGAAATGCAGTTGTCGAGCCTTCGGCGGCGATTTCAAACTTCACGCCAGTATTACCTGCAGCCTTGAAGCCTTCGGCAAGTTGGGGCACGAGCTTGGCACCGAGGGTGTCGCTTCCTTTGATACTGAGTGTTTGCGCGTTGGCCATGGAAATCATGGCGATGGCGGTGAACAATGTGTTAATCGTTTTCATATTATTTTGTTTCTGCTAGTTGTGATAATCGGATTTCTCAGAAGTAAAAGTGAAGGCCGCTGAAGAACGTGTAACCATCATAGTTAGTGGTCTAGCCTTTCTTTGCATTGGCGAGACCACCATCCATCATGGAGTACTCAATACCATTCATGATCTTAAGTTTGTTACCATAAAAATAGAAATTCACACCTAAGTAAAATGATGTGTAGCTATCTCCATTCTGTATGACATTTGGAGCCCATTTTTCATAATGGTTAGGAAGACCAAGATTGGTCGTGCCTGGACCAACATCCCCGCCCATCGCCCATTGGACACGTCCTACTAATTGAAAACCATCGGCCACAAAATAGGTTGGGATTATACTGATTCCAAACACGTCAGACTGGTTGACGTCACTTAAATTGCCGGCTTGTTCCGCAGTGCCTTCAAATCCAAATCCATAAAGGATATCAGTCGTTAACCCGAAGCGCCCTTGAGTGATGTCATTTGTCAGCGCGATGCTGTCTGTGAAAGCGGGTGATGTGCTCGCATAAAACTCAGGTTCGACGTTTTCACCGCGATAACCAGGCTCGGTATTGTGCATGTATTGAAAAGATGCAATGGCCGAGTCCAACCCCGATTGGGAAGAGTAGTCATAACCGATTTTCCTAAGAATCACAGCTCCTTGATTAAATTCTGAAAATGCTTTGGCTCTATCAGAACCGTAAACACCTAACTCATAAGACCAATATTCATAGATTCCTTTGCCATTGGTCATGATCCCCGTGAGCTCACCCGGATAGAGTTGGTTCGAAAGAAGACTCCGCTCAAGGGTGACGATATCTCTAGACGAAATTTCCTGCTCGCGCGAAAACTTTACCTTGGTTTTTCCGACTGTGACATTAAACGCGTCGGAGGGTGCGTAGGTGACGTAGAAATCATAGATATCTCTGTAGATATTCGAAGCTCCTTCATTGGTGTTCGCGTCGATTTGTCCTTCAACTTTCCAGTTTTGATACCATCTAGATTTTATTCCAATTCGGGAACCGCGAGCTTCGAACCGATCGCCCCAAACGGTTTGACGATTTGCAGGGGTGCTGTTTTTAAAGTTTTCGATGCCGAAGTGACCATCCTCCGAATCACCAGCGGCGTATTGAATTTGTAGGCGACCTTGTAGAGAAAACTCCTGAAGGATCGGGTTGCTCTCATCTTTATAGAGCGTGAAGGCAGACCAAATTTTATCGTAGGCGGTATCGCCGGTAAATTTACCTAATAGAAGTCCGGTAGCGCTGCTTGTAGCCAAGACTTGGGGCTCGAGAATAGGCTCAGACCCCGCATAGACTGCATGGCAACTGATTAGGCTGCCGGCGATGAACGCATGTTGGATAGATTTCATTTTATTTGCTGTTTTTATGCCATCCATGTGACGATTTCGAAACGACTTTGTCACAGATCGACGATTCATTAAGAAAAAATGACATATTCCAGAAAGACCATTTTGGTCTCTAAAAAACGCAAACCAAGCATAAATATGATCAAACTACTTACCAACACGAATTGATACCAACCATCTGAGACGCCTGAGACGAGTTGCAAAGGGGTGAATTGTGACAACTTTGTGACGAATTCACCTCCAAGAAAGATCAGTAAGAGTCGTTCATCGCGCGTTTCAATATGGGTTATGACGCACAGGTGATCAGATCGAAGCGTGCCGAACGTTTCCAGATCTTGTTACGGTCGATTTCAATTTGCGATTTACTCATACCATTGGGAATTTCTCAACCTTTTCGATTGCTCCGCCAGCAGGCTCTGGTAGGTTGCCGACGATCCGATTGGAAAGGTAATGAATACCATACTCGAACATCCAGTACTTGTGTTGAATCGGTTCTGGCAGCCGATTCAAACCTGTTCGGTTCGCCGATCATTGCACCTTCTTTGCTTAGGACATGCGCAGGTGGTGCAAGTGGAAGGCGATGAGCGCTTCAACTCTCATGATTTGTCATCTTGGATTTGCTATTCTAACACTCATTCGAGTACTGAGATGATCCACGGTGCTAGAATTGCCATTCGCGTGCCAAAAATTGTCGTTCTGGCCTTGTACGACCGGATGCCAAGGCTTGAAGTGAAATTCACTCGCCGCAATGTTTTCCTGCGAGACAAGTTCACTTGCCAATATTGCACGAAGATTCTACCAGAAACGCAATTGAATCTCGACCACGTGACTCCTCGCGACAAAGGCGGTCGTACCACGTGGGATAACATCGTCACATCATGTTTCCGCTGCAACACCCGCAAGGGCAATAAACTGCCACATGAGGCCAACATGCACCCTAAAATTAAACCGCTCGCTCCGCGCTGGCGTCCACTTTTCGGTATGCATGAAAACGGTCTAGCAGATGAGAGTTGGGCACACTTCTTGCATCTGGACCGAGCAGACTCGCGGAGGTCAGCCTAGCCCCTTTTCGATAGACATGTGACTGAGTAACTTCTGATTGAACTCGTCAGCCATGTTATACCCAAGCCGACGGAGCTGCTGATCCAACGCGGCGATGGTAACCATCCTTGCCGTATCGCGCCCTGGCCCGACCGGCACCTCGACATGGGCCACTTGCTGACCAAGAATTTCGTAAGTCTTCTGCATCAATCCAACACGATCCACCTCGTTAAGATCAGCCTGTGGCTTGAGCGTGACGACCAAGTCAAGCCGCTTATCCGGGCGTATCGACGCGAGACCGTAAAGATTAGCGACGTTGATGATACCGATGCCACGGATTTCCATGTAGCCACGCGAAAGATCCGGTGATGTCGCAACCAATTCACCGCCGACATATTTGACACGGACCATGTCATCAGCGACCAAAGAGGCACCACGTTCTAACAAGCCGATAGCTGTCTCAGATTTCCCCGAACCGCTCTTGCCCACGATAAGCACGCCAACTCCACGCATATCGACCATGCAGCCGTGCAGAGTGACGCTTGGTGCAAATTCATGCTCGAGGCGGATGGTCGCCGCGTTGAGGAAATTCATGGTCACTTGAGAAGTACCAAAAATCGGAATTTTGTGTTCCTTGGTTACAGCCATCAGGCTTTCATCTAACATCGATCCACGCGCCACCACGATGCAAGGAATCTCCCTGTCACACATCCGACGGAAACGGTCGACGCGCATGGCATCTGGGAGTTTTTTCAAATAAGACAGCTCAGAATTACCAAGAACTTGGACGCGTTTCTTGGCGAAGTAGGAGAAAAATCCTGCCAAGGCCAGACCCGGCCGATTCATCGCCGGTTCGCTGATGGGGCGGTCAAATCCGACTTCCTCGCCGAGAAGCGTGAGTCCGAGAGATTTCGCATGGACTTCAAAGAATTTCCCTACAGTGATTGAAGCAACGGTTTTGACACGAGGTGGCATACGAAAAATTCAAGCAGATACCGGGGTCTACGGCACGCGAATTCCCACGCTGGGGTTGCACGAGTGGGAGAACGTGTTACAAGACCTTCCAAGATCTATGCCAAATTACGATTACGAATGTCAAAAATGCGCCAAACGCTTCGAGGTGTTTCAGAGCATGAATGATGCAAAACTGACCGATTGCCCAGAGTCGGGCTGCGACGGAAAGGTCAAAAGGCTGCTCGGCACGGGCGGTGGCATCATCTTCAAGGGCGCTGGATTCTACCAAACCGATTACCGATCCTCATCCTACCAAGCAGGCGCCAAGGCCGACGGCGCTGCTAGTGCGCCACCGGCAGCGCCGCCGGTAACCACGCCAGCTCCAAAGACTGCCGAGTGAGGCTTTGCAAGCCAATCGGCGCGTGCTAAGCAGAACCCATATGGCGGAACCAAAACCACACCATTCCGGCGGAGGATGTTTTTCCAAGCTGGCCTTTTTGATTCTTCTCGGGGTCGCAATCGCCTTGGGTACGGCAATCTATCATGCACTCCAACCTCAAGATTTAAGTGATTTAAAATCCCCCACTCCTGCGACCAAAGTCCTTCCCGTTCGGGATATGAAAGAAGTCCTAAAAAATGCAATCGATCGAGGGTTTCCGTTGACCTTGCAGGAGGCAGAAATCAACCAGTGGCTGGGCCGCACGTTGCTCACTCACCAAGGTGGATTACTCGAGGAGAAGGTCACTCTCGACCGTGTCTGGATCCGCTTTGAAGAGGGTCGCGCTGAAATCATCATGGAGCGGCGTTTCCTCGGTCACCCCTTCACCGTCTCAATGTTTGTCCAAGTGGAACGTCTGGAGGGGCCACAAGGAACCTTCACGGAAATCGAATTGCAAGGCGGTCCCTACCACTCAGATTTTCCAAAACCACCACGTGGCGGACGATTCGGCAAACTCGTCGTGCCCCAAGGATTTCTGTTACTGGTCATGCCCGCCTACGAAAAACTCGCAAGCCAATTTTCCTCAGAGATCGATCTGGGGTTGCGTGAGATGTCCAAAATCCAAATCAAGAAAGGCTGCATCATTCTTGATCCTAGAGAATTGTTAGGTCAACAAGGAATGCCTCAGAACTTTTGATTTCAAATGATCATCCGCCTGCTGGTTTTTGGATCACTTCTAACTGCAATTATAAATGCAGAGGAAATTCCACGGGCAATCCAAATCACTGAACCACCCAGTCAACTCGTACTCGAAGGCGCCGATCGGGTGACCAGTAGCACAAAGCAGTTTCTTATCACTGGCGGCCCACCGCAAGAACGAGCCAACGCAGCCCAACTCGCCGAGGAAGCCAAAGATGAACTCTTGCGCCTCACCGAGGAGCGAGACACATGGAAAATTCCTATCACGATGATTCTACACGGAAATTTCGGTGATCCCATACCGCCGCGCACTTCCGCCATTCAAATCCTAGTCAACGAAAGCGGATATCAACTGCGACTCGACACTCACCTTGGTCGAGGCATCGAGCATGACCGATTCAAATTCGCGA
>VFJU01000092.1 GCA_009885905.1 Verrucomicrobiota bacterium | reverse complement strand
GCAACTGTGCCTGTCATCGATCCAGAGTTCATTCGGACGGTGGTACCGAGTGGGTCGCCAGACTTGCGAATGACTTCGATGATCTTGAGCCCATCCTTGGGAGCCTTGTCCGAATCCACGATGATTCGTTCATCCGGTTTTTTCTTATTAATAAGCGTCACTCGGTAAATATTCCCGCTGGTGGTTGACACCCCGATGGGAGAAACCCCGATCAGTGCGTAGTCGTCGAGTGGGTTTGGGCCAATTCCGCCCTCGAGTGGTGGCGGCTTGGAAGTGAATGGAGAATTCGTCCACAAATTGCTGTAGCGGCTGAGCGGCGCTTTTTTCGGCAAGTCCGCCCATGCCAAGCCAGCGGTGGCGAGGAGTAGGATGGCGAACTTCGAAATGGCGATTTTCATGGCAGCGGAGAATTTTAAAAAACGTTAGAGCGGGGCAGGGACAAACCATTGTTCGATGGTGGCCGTGCAGTCGATCTTTGTGTCATCCGGATTATTCGGCAGCATGCGGATGTGGGTGGCGATGCGAAATTGGTCGGGCACGTTCAGCTTATCAAACCAGCGATAGAGCGAGTCCTCTGAACCGCTCACGGTGATTTGAATTTTTGCGCGGTGGTAATAATTTTCGGCGGGTTCGTCGGTTGGGAGTGGTTTTTGGGATTTGATTGAGAGGTTTGCGGCCTTGGCCTCGGATTCCACAAATTGTTGTAGCGCGGTTTGGACATCTTGGCTGGCTTTCGGCTGTGGTTCGTGAGCGGTTAGCCATTCCATTTGGTCGAGAACCAACGCCTGGCTATCCCGAAAACTCTCGACGGTAGCGAGTTTCTGCTCGGCTTGCGCGCGCTCGTTGTCGACATCTTGACGCTTGTTTTTGGAAAAATTAAAAACGAGAAAATTAAGGATCACGAAGCCGGCAAGGGCAAAGAAGACGATGAGCTTTTTTTCGCGGGCTGACATGGATGGAAAAATGGAAAGGAGAGCGGATCGACTTGGTGCGGGTTGTTATCGAATAAATGCCGATTAGGAAAGAAATTGTCAGTGAATGCAAAAATCAAGGCGCAGCGGGAAGTTGACCGGCGTATTGAAAATCCCAACCCCGTGTCGATTGGTTGCCGCCAGGGAGTTGCCAGTCAAACTGGGAAAGATCGGAATTTTTATCAAGATTCAAGCTGAAGGTGTTGACCGCCTGGAGTTGCGGCGCCTCGCCGGTGAGCTTGACTTCAGATGCGCTAATGTCTGCGGTTTTAAGGCGCAGCCCGCTGCCGGGGGGGATGCAGTCGGCAATCCGTTTGAGGATGTCCACAGGCGCATTTTCAATTCGATGACATCGGCAAGTTCGTCCCATTTGGCGAGGTGAAGTGCGTAGGCCTCGCCCTCTGGCGCGGCCTGTTTGGCAAGCAGGGTGAGGCGCCGGGTCTCGGATTGATCGCTCCACAAGCCGTATCCAAACCAACCGATGAGCCCGAGATAAAACACGATGACCGCGGCGATTCCGATGGTCATGTTCTTCCGGCGGT
>VFJU01000494.1 GCA_009885905.1 Verrucomicrobiota bacterium | reverse complement strand
GATGTAGGTAGTTCGTTGAAAAAGTTATTTAGAGGAAACCAATTCCTTCTGATAGGCGGGTACAATGACGACGCCAGGATCCGGATGACTTTCTAATTCATCGTGATGTGGATCTGACTCTAACAGGGTCCACTTGACTTCCGCGATATTGATACATGGAAGGAAACGCAGAAACATAAGGAAAAGTGCTAGAAATAAGCCGATCGTACCAACGAAAGTCATCAACTCGACACCGCTTGGCGAGTAGGTCTTCCAGTCACCAGGCAGCCACATGCGGGCCAGCGTGGTGCAAATAATTACGAACCGTTCGAACCACATGCCGACATTGACACACATCGCGACAATCATGATGACCCAAAGATTTTCACGGCACGCTTTGAACCAAAAGACTTGAGGCGAAAGGACGTTGCAACTCATCATCGCTGCATAAGCCCACCAATATGGACCTGCGATCCTGAACTTGAAGGCATCCATTTCATAAATCGCGCCGGAGTAGAAAGCGACAAACAACTCCATCAAGTAAGCGTAACCAACGATCGTTCCTGTTAGAAGGATGATCTTAGCCATGTTGTCGATGTGCTTCATGGTAATTAAATCCTGCAAGCCGTAGATGAAACGAGCAGGAACCATAATCGTTAGAACCATGGCGAAACCACCAAAGATGGCACCTGCAACGAAGTAAGGTGGGAAAATCGTGGTGTGCCATCCGGGAACCACTGAAGTTGCGAAGTCAAAAGAAACCACCGAGTGAACTGAAAGCACCAAGGGAGTGGATAGTGCCGCGAGGAGCAAGTAGGCCATTTCGTAGTGACTCCACTGACGGTTACCACCGCGCCAACCGAGCGAAAACATTCCATAGAGAATCTTGCGAATGCCCGGCTTGCAACGGTCGCGAATTGTCGCGAGATCCGGAACCATTCCCAGATACCAAAAGATTAAAGAGATCGTGAAATAAGTGGAAACGGCAAAGACGTCCCAGAGCAACGGTGATTTGAAATTCTGCCAGATCGCATTGGCGTTCGGCACAGGGGCGAGGAACCAAGCGAACCACACGCGACCCACGTGGAATGCGGGAAAAATACCCGCGCAAATCACCGCGAAGATGGTCATGGCCTCTGCGGCACGATTGATGGAAGTCCGCCAATTTTGCCGGGTGAGAAAGAGCACCGCCGAGATCAAGGTACCGGCGTGGCCGATACCGATCCAGAACACGAAGTTGGTGATATCAAAGCCCCAGAAAACTCGGTTAGACATTCCCCAAACACCGACGCCCGTCGAGACAAGGTAAGTCAATCCCCCGCCCACACCAATCATAGCAATGAGTGCTGAAGGAATGAAAAGCAACCACCAGAGAAACGGTTGGCGGTTTTCAAGAACGCCGCAAATGCGCTCGGTGATCCAGTGGTACGAACGCCCGCTGAGGATGAGCTTTTCGCGCTCAAGCACTGGAATTTTTACCCCAGTGTGGGTCTCAGTTGCTGAGTGAGTGGTGGATGCCATGGTTAGAAAAAAATTGGGTGCTCAGAGGAAATTGAATTAGACCATGTGAATGGTCGCCTTGCCGATAAACTTGGCATCCGGCATTTTAGGATTCGGGTTCTTGACCCTCGCTAGATAACTGGTCCTCGGCCGGGTGCCTATGTAGTTGAGAAGGTCGTAATTGCGGTCGATACGTTTGCTGCGGACCACCACTGATTTTTCTTCGTCGAGGAGATTGCCGAAGGTGATCGCACCGGCTGGGCAAGCGTCTTGACAAGCCGTCTTCACCGAGTCCACTGGGATCCGAAGTGTTAGAATGTTGACGGTCATCTCTGTGGATGGCTTGCCAGCGACAAGTGCCTCTTGTTTTTGGCCTCGCTTCTGGCGAATCACCGCCTCTTGGAGACGTTGGACGCAGTAGGTGCACTTTTCCATCACGCCGCGCATGCGGACCGTGACGTTAGGATTCTTTTGAAGGTGAGGAGCCTCACCGACTTGCTTCACACCGAACGGACCTTTGTAAAGATTGTGAGTAATGAGCGGGTTGCGCTTGTTGTAGTCAAAATAGTTGAAACGACGAGCCTTGTAAGGACAGTTGTTAGCGCAGTAACGCGTGCCGATGCAGCGATTATAAGCCATCGCGTTCAAGCCATCTTCGGTATGAATGGTCGCGTTCACGGGGCAAACCGTTTCACAAGGTGCGGACTCACATTGCACACATGCCACCGGTTGTGGGACCATCTCTGGATTGCCATCGTCGAAGGTGTTATCTTTCTGCGCGGCGAAATAGCGATCCATCCGGATCCAGTGCATTTCGCGACCCATCGCCACTTGTTTTTTACCAACAATCGGGATGTTGTTCTCAGACTGACAAGCCACCAAGCATGCATTGCAACCCATGCAGGAAGATAGATCGATCGACATTCCCCACTGGTGGATTGGGTCATTGATGAGTGGCTTTCCAGCACGATCTTCTTGCTTGTAGAGTGAAATGTTAGGCGGTGCGTGAGCGTCATTGCCTTGCTTCGGCACGTTTGCGAGTTGAGCGCTGAATGAGCCTTTCACTTCGTCGTCTAGAGTCGATACTTCACGAGCGAGAGCACGACCATACATCGCATTGTGCTCTTGAGTGAGGGCAACCGAGTAACGTTTACCAGTCGGCTTCGCGGTTGCACCTGCGGCAAAGTAGGCAGTTGTCGATGTACGCAGCGGATAGGCATCGAAGCCGCGGTTAACCCCTACAAGCCCAACACAGTCGACATTTTTGGGTCCTCGCTTGAGCTCGTCATTCTCATCAAACCCTTGCCCGTAACCCAGAGGTATCACCAAGGTGTTCTCGGCTTGGCCAAATGAAATTAAAATTGGAATTTCCAATGTCTGACCATTCACCACCAACTGGATCATTGGCGAGGTGCGGTTCTGCGCTTCATCGTCCGGCGAGCGAGATGCAAACTGAGTCTCGAGTTGGATGATTTGATCGTAAATACCAAGTTCCTTGGCCGTAAGTGGTGCGACCAATGCGACGTTGTCCCAAGTGAGTTTTGAAATCGGATCCGGAGCTTCCTGGAGCCAACCATTATCGATCCAACGCCCATCAAAAATCGATGAGTCGGTGGAAAAAATCACTTCGAGAGCATCCTTCGTCGGCGGGGACGCGATGATCGGCGCAGACATATCACCTCGCGGTGCAGGGCTGACCAATGGATAGAGCGAACCCTCTAAGAAACCATCGCGCAGGAATTTTTTCCATGCAGTCTCCCCTTCTCCACCGAGTGTAGAAAGTGTGCTCCGAACAGCGGCATATGCTGGAGACGCTGCCCCTTTTTCGCCCTCTCCGTTGAGTAGTTTACCATCGTTAGAAAGCAACGCTAACAGAAGCTCGACCTCTGAAATGCAGTTGTTGTAGAGCGGAAGAATCATTGGTTGCACCACCGTATGAGTGCCGCGAGCGGTGCGAGCGTCTGACCATGATTCGAGATAATGGGCCGCAGGAATATGCCAAGTCGAAGCTTGGGCCGTCGCGTCGGTGCGCATCCCAAGGTGGATGCTCGTCTTCAGCTTCGCATAGGTATCCGTGAATTGAAGATCCGTAGGAGCATCAAAAATCGGATTGGATGGAGTCATCACGAATAAAGTTTCAACCGCTTTCGAATCGATATCCGCTTTGAGTGCTGCTAGATTTCCTAAACCTTTCGTGTCTGTCTGAACCGCAAGGAGTGGCTTGCCGTCGCCGATGTTTCCGAGTTCGACATTGATCGCATGGGCGAGCAAATGGAGCGCCAGCGATTGTCGAGAGCCGGCAAGAACGATCGATTTTCCCGCGTTCTCCTTCAGGTCATCCACCAAGCCATTCACCCACGCAACTTGCTTGGGATCAGACAATTCTGGGGAAACAATCGCCACACCAGCCTTCACGCCAAGTCCACGAGCGATCTGTGCCGCAACGGCTGTCACTTGGCTAGGAGAAACTCGCAGGCGGTGATCCGCCATTCCACCGGTCAAAGTGAAAGCGGCCTCAACTGAATAAAGACGGTTCATCGACGCAGCATCCGCCTTGGAATCGTAGAACTTACCTTCAGGTTTGCGGCGGTCGAAAAATGGGGTCACAGGACCTTGAAAATCCACACCCGCAAAATCACAATCGAGTGAAACAATACGATCCGCTTTGGAAAAATCAGCAACAAGCTTAACACCATCGCCTAAAGCTATGGATGAAGAGTCGCCGGTGAGAGCCTCGTACTGATAGAATTTCGCGGCTGAATATTTCGCTGCAAGCTCCTTAATCAGGCGCACACGGGTCGGGCTATCATCCGCACCAAACAAGAATCCGATTTTCGCCGCGGAGTCGGTCGCAAGTGTCGCCAAAACTGCCTCAAATTTAGTTCTCTCCACTGGCTTCCCCGATTTAAGGAAGCCACGTGAACGCGATGGCGAATAAAGATCTAACACCGATGCTTGCGCAAACGCGTCGGTGCCTTCCGCATCTGGATGAAGTCCATTCGGCGCGAGCTTGGTAGGGCGACCTTCAAAGGTGGTTACCACCAAGGGTGTCGCGCCATGAGCACGAGGCATGGCGGATGCGTAGTAGGTTGCATTGCCTGGTATCACCCATTCCGGTGCCTTGGTGTAGGGTAAAATATAAGCCTCGGGGCGGCGGCAGGCTGCCATGCCGAATCCTGCCAGAGCAGTGGACGCACCCATCAATTTCAAAAACGACCGACGCGAAGTTTCGGATTCCTCCTCGCTTGCTAGCACCGCGGCACCTTGTGGAAACTCGCGATCCATCCACTGACGGAAATCAGCGGTATCTTCAAGCTGCCCCACACTGCGCCATGAGACGGTGGTTTCACCGATAGGAACTGCGGGATGATGCAAAATACGCTTACTCATGTTAGACTGCGGAAATGATGGAAATTGGTGAAATGGATAGAAGGATCAACGGTGACAAGCGGCGCAAGTTTCCTTGGGTTTCACCATGAATTGCTCTTTCAACTTGAGGCCCAGTTCTTCGGTCGTCTTCACGCCAAGTTGCGGGTTATTGGAGATATAGGTTTCTGCATCGTAGCCGAAATTGTAAACTTCCTCCAATGGACGAAGATTTTTCTCGGGGGCACGGTGACAATCAAGGCACCATCCCATCGATAGCGGTTGCGCCTGATAGACGACCTCCATTTTGTTGACGTCACCGTGACAACTCTGGCAGGAAATCCCTCGATTGACGTGCGCTGAGTGATTAAAATAAACATAGTCAGGGGCTTTGTGCACCCGCACCCACTCGATCGGCTTGCCGTCGTAACCTGGGTAGGTGACATCCATCGACTTATGGAGCGGCGCGAGTTTCGGGCTGTCACGTTGGACATGCTGGTGGCAATTCCAGCATGTGCTGCCGGTTGGAACATTCGAAACGCCCGAGACATCCACGAACGAGTGACAATACCGGCAATCCAGTCCAAGCTGGTCGACGTGGATTTTATGCGAAAAAGGAATCGGCTGCGACGGTTGGTAGCCCACGTTGAGAGTTTTCGGCGTGGCGTAGTAGGTAAAAGCGAGAGCGACTCCCGCTCCTACGGTTCCGGCGCAGACAGCGATCTTGAAAGGCAGCAGATTGGACCAGCGAGGAAAAATATTTGCCATGTGTTGGGCGATGCAGTGCTTGAAGTTTCTAGCTTGTGAAATTTTTCACAAGCATTTTCAAAAAAGAACCGGAATCAAACCGGACCGCGGGAGGATGCAAACGAAACGACGCCATGCAATGCCAAAAAAGCAAATATCACTAATTTCTTAACGAAATTGGCGAACCCGGTCGAATTTAACGATCACAATTGAGAATTCGACCAATTCAGGCCATTTTGCTGCCGCCAAATCCGATAATTTTTGAACTGCTCGGCCTTGGGAAGATAGCGGCGAGCTGGATCCTCCTCGAGGAAAGTCTCGAAGGCCCCACCGCGCGCCGACTCCCCAGCGCTAAGTGGGGAATCCCGGAACTCGTGCGAGAGGATGTCTTGTCTCGCGGCACCCTCCTCGGTGCGAGGAATTCGTGATAATATCCGCACCAGCACCAACAAAACCAAAACCAACAAAATCACACTAATGGCGAGCAAAGCCACCGCCACTGAAATTTCAGTTTCAAACATGCAGTAATTGTCCCAAATATCATGAACTTGCAAAGTCTCAAAAGAAATTTCTCACTTCGTACCCGCGAAAGTTAAGCCAACTCTCCAATTTATCAGAATAACAAATACTTGCCCCTTCCAATGGAGAAACCACTTTCAGTCCCGACACCACAAACTTCAATTTACCTCATGAAAAAGATCAAATCTCACTTTCAACATCTAGCGTTCGTCATCGCATGCGCAACATCCACCCTCTCCTGCTACGGCCAAGAGGACATGACCAAACCCGTCATCACCACCGAGATCAAAAAAGACTCCGATGGCAAAGATGTGACCTACATGTACCTCGACGGCATCAAGGTCCACGAGACTGATCCAGCCAAACAGGCTTTCCCCGCGATCGTCACTCCAGGCGACACTAACAAATGCGCTGCTCCGCCATCAGACGCGATTGTCTTATTTGATGGATCTGAAAAGGCACTCAACGAAAACTGGACCGATAACAAAGGGGTTCCAAGCGTCTGGAAGGTGGTCGATGGGGCACTCGAGTGCGTTAAAAAAGCCGGCTACATTCAAACGAAACAAAAATTTGGATCCTGCCAAGTTCACCTTGAGTGGGCGTCCCCCGCCAAGGTCCAGGGAGATGATCAAGGTCGCGGCAACAGCGGCGTCTTTCTGATGAGTTACTACGAGGTACAAATTCTCGATAACTACGAAAACACGACCTACGCCGATGGACAAGCAGGCGCGCTCTATGGCCGGAAAAAACCCTTAGTCAACGTTTGTCGCAAGCCGGGCGAGTGGCAGAGTTATGACATTATCTTCCACCGCCCACTTTTTGACACCGCAGGCAAGATTACCCGCAGAGCGACATTCACGGTGCTGCATAATGGCGTGCTGATCCAAGATCACACCATCCTCTCAGGTGGCACTGGCTGGAATGGCCCTCACGCGGCATCCGAGTATCAAGCCCACCCAGAGAAACTACCTTTTACCATGCAAGACCACGGCAACCCAGTTAGATTTCGTAATATCTGGCTCCGTGAACTGAACGATTGAGCTAACAATCTCTCATTAGCCCGTCTCATTCGAGACGGGCTTTTTTCTAACCATTGTGCAAATCGATGTTCATCGATGTTCAACCTTGGTCGATTATTTTCTCTGTGACAGCGTCGATGATTGAAAAACGCTCACGATTGAGGTTCGGATCCGAACGGAAAATTAATCGACCCGAATGCGAACGCTCAAGCTCGACAAGCAATTTTGCATCGTCGCTTTTAAAGCGGTTCAACACATCGCTGTTGACGATGACAATGACGTCGCCGAGCGAATCGCGATGTTTTTGAATCACCGTATTCAATCGACGTTGGATTTCCACAGACATCGTCATCGGTGTCTTCACGCGGGCTCGTCCTTGACAATATGGGCAAGGCTCATACATCGAATCACGTAGCGACTCGGTCAGCCTCTGACGCGTCATTTCCATCAATCCTACCGGCGAAATCTGCAGCACTTGGGTCTTAGCCTTGTCTCTTTTGAGTCGCTCCTTGATTGCCTTGTAAACGGTCTGCTGATCCTTGCGGTGACGCATGTCGATGAGGTCGATAACGACCAACCCCCCGATATTTCGCAGGCGAAGCTGACGCGCAACTTCCACAGCAGCTTCGACGTTCGTTTCTAGAATCATCTTATCGACATCCTTGGATCCGCGGTTACGCCCCGTGTTAACATCCACAGCGATGAGCGCCTCCGTTTCGTCGATCACGATATATCCGCCACAAGGCAGCCAGACCTGTCTTGAGAAAGCCTCGTCGATCTGCTTCTGGATGTTAACATGCTCGAAAATCGGCTGAGTCGTTGACGGCACATGGTGGATGCGACGCTTGGCACGCCGAGAAATCTTACCAGCGATGTTGCGGATCATTTCGGTAGTATCTGCGTCATCACATAAGACTTGATCCACTTCGTCCGTTAGAAAATCACGAGCAGTGCGCTCGATGAGACCTGGCTCTTGGAAAACACAGGCTGGAGCCGGGTTATTTGCGCGTCGCGCTTCGATTTCGTCCCACTGTTCTAGCAGCATGTGTAGATCGCGAACGAAGTGGCGAGCACGTGTCCCTTGGGCTACGGTCCGCATAATGATGCCCATACCTTCGGGCACGGCAAGCTTCTGAACAATCTTGCGCAGTCGGAGACGCTCTTTCGGATCATCAATTTTACGAGAAATGCCGAACTGCTCGGTGAAAGGCATGAGCACGAGATAACGCCCAGCGAGTGAAATATTCGTCGTTACGCGAGGACCCTTCGTACCGATCGGACCTTTGGAAACTTGAATAACAATCTCAGATCCAATCGGATAAATATCAGGGATATCCTTGGAGCTGATTTTTTTCTGTTGCTTCCTCTTCCCCTCCCGCTGGATTTCCTCGAGGCCACCGTCGAGAGCCGCAGGAATCGCATCCCAGAAGTGGAGGAATGCATTTTTCTCCAAACCGATGTCGACAAACATCGCCTTAAGTCCCCCCTCGATATTTTTTACCCGGCCCTTAAAAATGCTGCCGACGATATTTTGGTCCCCTTCGCGTTCTACGGTGTACTCTTCGAGCACCCCATTTTCGAGTAGCGCAACGCGGCGTTCGAGTTTTTCGACATTGACGATAATGCTATTGCCGCGTGATGGGTCGGGTTTACCGATTCCTAGAAATCTTTTAATCTGTTGGATCATGATGATTGTACTATGTTTGATAGATTGTTAGTTAGCGAATGATAAAAATTAGTTTTCGGGAATGAGAATGGCTTTGGGAATGACAGAGCCTTCGGCATCGACCTCTGGTGTGATGGTAGGGGTCGGAGTGACGGAAGTTGAGGCGGAGGATTGAATTGTATTCGTTAGGTTTCCAGCTTCTTCGCCTGTTTCTCCACCGATCTCATCCCCAGACTGGATCACCGCAGCGTCTGGGATGGGAGCTAGAGTTGCTGCCGTAAATCCGATTTCGCCAGACTCCACCGCTGCGATGGTTTCCGGGGAAATTTCGATTGTTTTCTCGATACGGTCGGTGTTGCCTAAAACTTTCTCCAAGGGTCGAAGTGGTAGCCTCACGCCTTTGTCGCGCGCGAAAAGACCGCGGTAGACTAAATTCACCAAGGGGCCGCAAACTCCGCCGCCTGAACCACCATTCTGCACAAGGATACAGATCGCATACTTTGGTTTATCATAGGGAGCGAAACTCATGATCCATGAATTGTTCGACTTGGCACCGTTATCTGTGGTCTGTGCAGTGCCACTTTTTGAGGCAATCGAGATGCCTTGGATTTTCACTTTACCGGACGTACCGCCGGCCGCGTTAGTGGACAACCACATGCCTTTGCGAATCAATTCGAGGTCTGTCGCTTTGATACCCGATTTCACAATATCGACTTCCAATTTCGGGGTGTCTCCGATCACGATCTTACCGTCACCACTCACGGCTTGCTTGACGATGCGGGGTTTGTAATATTTTCCGCCGTTGGCAACACAGGCGGTGACCGCACAAATTTGCAAAGGTGTGGCAAGCGTATCGCCTTGCCCGATGGATAAGAAAGCGCACAAAGCAGGTGTCATCACCAAGCTAGGATTTGCGCTGCGCCAACCGCGACTGCCGGGAAGGATGCCAGCATCTTCCTTGGGGAGTTCGATGCCCGTACGTTTACCAATTCCAACAAGTTGGCAACCATCAACCATCGCTTTCCAACCAATCGAGTTGGCGATTTTATTGAAATAGGGATTACAAGAATGCTGGACTGCTTCCGTTAGATTTTGCGAACCATGAGAACCCTTGTGTAAATTCCAAATCCAACATCCAACTTTTTTATCACCGTAGGTGACATATCCATCACAAGAAAATTCGCGTGAAGCCATGCCAGCCAATGCCCCAGCGATTGCGGTGGGGATCTTCATCGTCGAACCCGGCGTGAACTCTGAAATAGCTCGATTCGTAAACGGAGCGAGCTGCATATTCGATCGGTACGCGTCCCAATTTTTCTGCGAAATACTTGGAATAAAGTCATTCGGATTGTAATCGGGCACGGACCCCATGGCGATGACCTCGCCGGTGTTGACATCCATCACCACTCCTGCCGCTCTCCCCGCCATGCGCAGCGTGTTCTCTAATAGAAACTGCACACGCGCATCGATTGTGAGCTGAACTTTGGCACCGACTCCCGGTTGTGTGTAGTCGGACATTCTTAGTGTGCGACCTTTCTCGTCCTTGACGATCGTCTTCTGTCCTTCCGGTCCACGAAGAATTTCATCCATCGTTGCTTCTACACCCGCAATGCCTTTTTCATCACCGATGTAGTGATCGAATCTACGGGTCGCGCTTTCTGGGACGTCGCCCTTTTCCCAAAGTTTTAAATAGCCCAAGACGTGGCTCGCGAGGGCTCCGTATGGGTACTGTCGCTGTGAACGGATGCTTGGATAGACGCCAGGGAGTTCCAAATTATGTTCAGCGAATTTCGCAAACTCATCGTATGATAGATTGAAACGGTAACTGAAAGGAATGAGTCCGCCGTGAGTGAGGTAATGCGTCCTTAAATCTCCTGCTTTAAAATTTCTCGCGAGACGAAGTTTTTCATCGCTGAGCACGTGGATCGGCCCATCCTTGACGATTGCAACGATATCTTTTTCTGACTGCTTACGCGTGAGACCATTTTTTTTAGTAAGTCGTTGAATGGTTGGATCCTCTTCATGTTGCATCAAGTAGGCCGTTCTTATTTCATCAAGATTGAATGCGACCTCATAGTTGCGTTGGTTGCGGGCAAGCGTAACGCCGTTACGATCGGTGATCTCTCCACGGATACCAGGTTCGCGCACGGTCACCGTTTGATTACCTGGCACGAGTTGCAAGAATTCGTCACGGTGGACAATTTGAAAGTCATAGAGCCGAGACAACAACACACCGAAGCCGATCACCACAAAGGCGGTCAGCAGGTAAAGTCTGAAGCGGTAGCCGGGTTCGATCATTGATTTCTGTGAGCGTGTTGGCGTCTACGACCTGCATCAGGATTGATCGAGTGTTGACAGAGTTTTGCGATGCGAAACAACAACCAGAAAATGAATGGAGAAAAAAGCATCGTCAGCAGTGAGGTGGACAACATTTGCATGAGTGTCGCTTTTGATAGAACAAAGTCACCTCGGACAAAATTGATGATGGCATACTCAGCAGCCAGATAGAGGAAAATCGCGACACCCGATAGATAGGCCGAAAACTGCCATTTGCCCCTTCTGAAGAGCGGCTGAATTCCCTGCATCAGCAACCCCATGGCAGCAAAAAGAGGGATCGAGTAACCAAAGCGCAGCGACTCGACTTGCTGGGTGTAGACTTCGGGGTCGCCGCCGTGTGGACCAATTCCACAATGGGCATCCCAGAAAAAACCACCCACAAACGCCAACATCAACATGGTGGGCTGACCCACTGTAACCGCAGCGCAAAGAAAAACCAACAAGACTAACAGTATCCGCGACTGGTAAAAACCAGTGAATGCAGGTAGAAATTGCTGCACGACAAACGAGGTAAGCAAAAGCAAAAGGGTTATGAACGAGTAGCGGATCACGGTGAGTTTATGAATCTCCAGCGATGACGACAAAAACCGTGCTCAGGTCCGAGAAGTTCACCGACGGGCGAACAAGTGCTTCGGAATCGAGAGCGCCTTTTTTGACGGAATCAATAGTTCCAAGTGGTATGTTAGGCTGAAAGATTCCTCCTCGGCCAGTGGTGAAGACTCTTTGTCCGGGTTGCAGCTTGGCGTCTGCCGATAAAAAACGAAGACGGAGCAAGGGACTTCCATCAAAGCGCCCTCGCTGACCACTGAGGATACCGACCTCAGTCGAGCCTTCTACTCTAGCAGAAACTTGGCACTTTTCATCGGTTAAAAGCAGCACTGACGATCGATTTTGCCCGCCGTAGATCCTGTCGATTTTTCCGACAAGTCCTTCATTCGAAAGTACAGCGAGCTGCGTACCAATGCCACTGCTTTGGCCGGCATCGATATCGACGGTCTGCCACCAAGTGGTGGGCTGCCGACGAATGACTTGGGCTGGCACTACATCAAAATGAGTGTTTTTCTTATAATTTAACGCATGCCGGAGCCTACCATTTTCAATTTCGAGATCGCGGTAACGCGACTCGATGATGTGCAATCTGCCGAGTTCGGTGCGGATCGAACCGAGTTCGACCTCCAACTCTTTCGAACGACGAGTTTCTGTTAGAAAGTTACGTGCCCGAGTCTCCATTTGCGACCCTGATTTAAGAAATGGAGACACGGCAGAAAAGTAAAAATCCTGCACCTCACGCACCGCGCGGTCGCTAAGAGTGAATGCCCAGACCACCCCCCCAAGGAAGAGTAGCAAAGCGGTGAGATTGAGCGGCTTCATGGCCGATAAAATAGCCTCGCGAGCGGAGGTTAGCGGTCAGAGCTGGTGACCCGCTTCAGAAGGGCAAGTTCCTGAAGCGCTTTGCCCGTGCCTTCGGCCACGGCGCTGAGGGGATCCTCGGCGATGTGGACGGGTAAGCCGGTTTCCTCGCGTAAGAGGCGGTCAAGCCCCTTAAGCAAAGCACCGCCGCCTGCCAGCACGATACCGCGATCGACAAGATCGGCGGCCAGTTCCGGTGGGCAACGTTCCAGAGTGGTTCGGACCGCATCCACAATGGTGCTGAGTGGGTCCGCCATGGCCTCGCGGATTTCTTGCGAGGTGATTGTAATCGTTTTCGGAAGTCCTGCCACGAGATCGCGGCCTTTCACTTCCATCGTCATTTCTTTGGGAAGGGGTGCGGCAGATCCGAGACGGATCTTGATATCCTCCGAGGTGCGCTCACCAATCATCAGATTGTATGCGCGTTTCATGTATTGTATGATCGCTTCGTCAAGTTCATCACCCGCGGTGCGAACACTGCGCGCGTAGACGATGCCAGAGAGAGAAATTAATGCCACCTCAGTGGTGCCGCCACCGATGTCGACAATCATGTTTCCAGCAGCTTCCTGGACTGGCAAGCCCACACCAATGGCTGCAGCCATCGGTTCTTCGATCAGATAAACTTCGCGGGCTCCTGCCTGTTCTGCAGACTCGCGAACGGCACGACGCTCGACTTCGGTGATGCCCGACGGGATCGCGATGAGTACACGAGGATTTGAGCGACGTCCCTTATTCACCTTACGAATGAAGTGGCGGAGCATAGCCTCCGTCACCTCGAAGTCTGCGATGACTCCGTCTTTCAAAGGTCGGATCGCAACGATATTGCCCGGCGTCCGACCAAGCATACGCTTGGCGTCATCGCCAACTGCGAGCACTTCATTGGTGCCAGCTCTAACAGCGACCACCGACGGTTCGCGTAAAACGATGCCGTGGTCTTTAACGTTGATTAGGGTGTTCGCGGTGCCTAAATCGATGCCTATATCATTAGAAAACAGATTTCCAAAAAGCTTTTTGAACATGGATAGTGTTGAAAATAAGAGAGTGAGTGGGAAATTTGATTACCCGGTGATTGCATACCCGTAAGGTTTGATCTGGCGGGTTTGCCCATTTAAAAATGATGAATTCCCACGTGATCCGTAGGGTCGTGGAGACTCAGCATTCTGTCCAACAAGGTCAAGACAGAATCGAAAAGCCTTAAATCAGCCCCGTAAAGACTGAAATTTCATCTAACTTGGGTAACCTTCACCTGAGGCTCGCTCATCGATTCCCCGGCGCGCATCCCAAGGAGACCACGGTAAAGCCTACTGTCAGGAGTGAGCAAGGTGACCTCAACCCCCTCGTGCTCGATCGCCAATCCACCCGCCGCCGGCACCAGCAGGAAATTAGCTCGTTCGCCATTGAGCTCGACCGCCACCAGAGCCCCCGCATCGATTTCCGCGTCATCGGGAAATTCCAGCAAGCTAAGCGATTCGAATACTCGCACGAACGCGGCCAACTCGTCGACCTGCCGCGCTTGACCGTCCGCGAGGTAGGACGCCTCCAAACTGCGCGTGTCATATTTTCCCTCCGCCTTGCTGCCGGGGTCGGTGGCAGCGGCGTGAGCTTCACAGGCGGCCTTAGAAATCCGATCCAGTTGGGCACGCAACTCAGCACGGATCTTTTCTAGCAATT
>VFJU01000159.1 GCA_009885905.1 Verrucomicrobiota bacterium | reverse complement strand
TTTCTGATGCGGTAAAATCCGAGGTCATCGCCGCAATCCAAGCAGATCTCGGTCAAGTCGATTTGGTCATTTACAGCCTCGCCTCGCCTCGTCGCACCGATCCAAAAACCGCCGAAGTTTATAAATCCGTGCTCAAACCAATCGGCGTAAGCTACACCAACAAAAACCTCAACACGACCACCGGAGTGGTCAACGAAATCACCATCGAACCCACGGAAGGCGATGACATCGATCAAACGATCGCCGTCATGGGCGGCGACGATTGGGAACAGTGGACTGACGCTCTGTTAGACGCCGGTGTGCTCGCCGAGGGCATTCAAACGGTCGCCTATTCATACATCGGACCCGAAGTGACCTGGCCTATTTATAAAAATGGCAGTATCGGACGCGCGAAAGAAGATCTCGAACGGGTTCAACGCGCACTCGACATCAAACTCGCTCCGCTTCACGGCAAAGCATGGGTCTCGGTGAATAAAGCGCTCGTCACTCAAGCGAGTTCTGCTATCCCCGTTGTGCCTCTTTATATCTCGCTTCTCTACAAGGTGATGAAGGCCGAGGGCACGCACGAGGACACCATCGAGCAAATGGATCGCCTGCTACGCGAGCGCCTCTCCATCGATCAACCCAAAACGGACGAAGCCGGACGCATCCGCGTGGACGACTGGGAAATGAACCCGAACGTACAAAAACTCATCGCCACTCGCTGGCGTGAGGTCAATACGGAGAACTTTTCTGAACTCGGAGATTTTGAAGGCTATCAATCCAGCTTTCTGCGCCTCTTTGGTTTCGGCTTGCCCGGCGTCGATTACACCGCAGAAACCGACCCAAGTGTTGGGATCCCATCACTCGGGCAGTAACTGCAAAGCGGGGAATTCCTCGTCATCCGTCCATGAAAAAGTATCGCACGGAAATCCTAACATTTATTCCAAGCTTTAGTTGGCTGGTTTTTTCGTTTTAATTCGAAGCACATTCATTCTAACATTTGCTTTCCGCACCACCGACCCATCAGGAGGCATCACGAGGGCCACCGTCATCGTCTTCAATCCCATGTTTGTATCTTACGTCGTCCCGGACCGAGTCGCGGGCACGGATGGGCAAATGATCGGTAACAAAAATCGCCCAACGAAACTTCGCAGACAGCAAGATCCCATCCGCCTCAGCGTTAGCCGCCCTTCTGAGCTTATTCGTGCTTGCACCAATCTTCTTTCTATAAAAAGAGCAAATCTAGCTCAACTCGCACCGCGAAATCTAGATGCTAATATCCCGTAGTGTTCACAAATTCTCATCCACTGCCGATAGTTTCCATCTTCTCGTGTGTTCTCCCTCCGTAAGGCGACTTTTTGTGATCGGTTGATTTCAATCGGATCACGAAGTTGCTCCAACGACGTCCTAACATGAACACCGTTCAACAAGGACATCGCTTTGAACCACAAATCGTCCGCATGAGGTGCCAATTCTAAAAAAAGCAATCGGTTCGTGACATCTAACATCAAAGAATTTGGCGGATATAAAATTCCAGCATAGCCTACTGCCATATGGTTGCTCTCACTATAACCACGTCGCCTTTCATATTTCCAGCTCTTGTAAGGCTGAAGTTGTCCAGATTCATTATATGTGATGCACCGGCACTTTCCTCCAATCACATCCTGAGGGTATGCAAGATGTGTCCCGTATAAATTTTCAAGCCAATCACCATCATACATGCAATCATCATCACAAGTGACGATACAATCGGCGGAAAAATCACCTAACGAATTTACCAATTTGCGGTGAGAGCAATTCAAATCATTAAAACGAATTTCAAATATCTCATTTTCAAGAGAGCTTAGAGAGTTAGGAATTTTGTTTTTCAGATCATCATGCAGCCAAAGCACGATTTTACGCGGAAGATGAGTCTGCGCAAAAAGGCTAA
>VFJU01000317.1 GCA_009885905.1 Verrucomicrobiota bacterium | reverse complement strand
GGTAGGTTCAGTCGCGTGATCAATACCGCGTTGAAACCGCCGCCCAACGCACCGATCCCGACCACCGCCAAACTCGCGAACCACGGATCCATTCCCAGTCGATTGACCATCATGCCAAACAACACCGCACACAACCCCATCATTGATCCCACCGACAAATCGATTCCTCCCGTTAGAATTACTGGAGTCATGGCCACTGCCAACAGGCCAATTTCCACGGAGTGGCGAAACACGTTAGAAACGTTTCGCCCCATCAAAAAATTACGACCTAACAACTGGAAGAGTACTACCTCAACCAGGATAACGAACACCAGCACGACCTCATGGCGGGCGAGCAATGATTTTAATGAGATTGACCTTGAACTAGGCATGATGTTCGTCGGTTAGAATTGAGTTTTTCGGCTGCGAAGACCATCCGCAACCACGGCAAGTAGAATCACCAAGCCCTGAATAGCCTTCTCCCAATAGGGCGGTTGATGAAAATGGGTGAGTGCAGGATTCACGTTTGCGAGTAGTAACATACCTAATAAAACACCCCACATCGTACCACGCCCACCGCTGATCGCCACTCCCCCAACCACTACCGCCGCAATGGTTTTAAGATCAAGCCCATCGCCGCAGTTGGGTTGTACCTGAGGTGATTGCACAAGGTTGAGCACCGCGGCAAGCCCGGTGAGAAGTCCCATCAGAACGAACACCCTGAAGGTGGTGCGCTTCGGATCGATCCCGGCCAATCGCGCGGCTTCGGCATCGGTTCCAGTTGCGTATATATGCCGACCACCCGACAGGTTCTTCATTGCCCATGCGGCACCCACTACCAATGTGAATGCAACGGAAATCACGACTATTTGCCCAACCTGCTGGCTAAGCCCAAACCATTGAATGCCGTTCGGAAGCGCAAGCAGGCGCCCCTGCTGCCATAACCGCAGCGCCTCTTGCCACGTGACCATCGTCGCTAAAGTGACAACGATACTGGGTAGTCCGAGGTAAGCCACTAGCACCCCGTTGACTGCGCCCATAAGAGCGCCTGTCACCAAGGCCGCTAAGATCGCAATGCCTAACGGAAATCCCGCAGAAGCAGTGACACCCGCGACGATCGCACACATGCTGAACTGTGCGCCGATGGAGATATCGATCTGTCGGGAAATGATTACCAATGCGATCCCCACGGCCGCCACCAACGCAGGCATCTGCGAAGTGAGTCTTGAAACAAGCGGTTGTGCTTGAAAAAAGTGCGGTGCAAAAATTGCTAGAGATAAAATTAACAACGCCAACGCGATCGCAACGGTGAGTTCACGAAAGTACTTGTTCATGAGGCAACCTCGTTTCTGTTTGTACCGAGAGCGGCGGACATCACCGAGTGGGCGTCGGCATCCTGCTTTTCGAAAATGTCTACCAGTTTGCCATTTCGCATCACTGCAACACGATCACTCATTCCTAAGACCTCTGGAAGATCGCTGGAAATCATCAAAACCGCGAGACCTTCCTTCGCAAGCCCTCGGATGATCTTGTGAATTTCACTTTTCGCTCCAACATCGACACCTTGCGTCGGCTCATCGAGAATGAGAAATTTCGGCTGGGTTGCGAGCCACCGTGCCACGCTTACTTTTTGCTGATTGCCTCCACTTAAACTACCGCCTGGAGCATCTGAGGAAAATGCTTTGATACCCAAATCTCGAATGAAATTATCGGCCAATTGTTGTTCGGCGTTCAGACGTAGCCAGCCGTTAGGGAAAAATCGCGGATGGCTCGCCATCGTCATGTTTTGAGCAATCGGCATCTCGAGGATCACCCCGTGGCGGCGGCGATCTTCCGGCACATAAGCGATCCCCCGAGCAATTGCCTCACGTGGAGATCTGATTTGAAGTGTTTCTCCATTCAAAATGATTTCACCCGAATCTGCCGGGATGATTCCAAAAAGGATCCGCGCCAATTCAGTGCGGCCCGCGCCCACCAGGCCAGCCATTCCAACAATTTCGCCAGCCCTAACCTCCAAGTTCACGCCGCTGATACCGCTAGCAGCACATCCCAAACCTCTCAACTTCAACACCGTTGCGCCGAGCGCGCCTTCTGATGGCGGATAAATCGATGACATTTCCCGTCCCACCATTAGTTTGATCATCGCCGACTCCGTGAGAGAATCGACCGCGTAAGTACCCACGCTTTCGCCGTCGCGAAGCACGGTCACACGGTCAGCCAAGGTGAAAATTTCCTCGAGGCGATGAGAAATATAAATCACGCCCACTCCTTTTTTCCGGAGATCGCTAACCACCTTAAAAAGTAGCAGTTGCTCCTTCTGCGTGAGCGAGGCTGTCGGCTCATCCATCACCACGATGCGTGCGCCGGATCCAAGCGCACACGCGATTTCAACCAACTGCTGCTCTGGCATCGAAAGTGTGCGAACCACTGCATCAGGGGAAATCTCCGCACCGATCTGCTGAAGGAGCTCGACCGTGTGCTCGCGTTGGGCGGTCCAGCGAACTCGGGAAAAAAGACCTGATTTTTTTAAGCGAAGCCCAATGTTTTCAGATACCGTTAGATCAGGGAAAAGCGCCGGCTGTTGATAAATGCAAGCGATACCTAGTTCGCGAGCCTTAGAAGGTGTTAGATTAGAAACATCGATGCCCGCAACCCTCATGCTACCGCCATCCGGATGATGAGCGCCCGTGATCGTTTTGATAAGGGTGGATTTTCCTGCACCATTCTCGCCCAAGAGTGCGTGCACTTCCCCCGTGTTTAATTCAAACGACACCCCTTTCAACGCGCGAACCGCGCCGAACGATTTACGAATATCTGAAAGTTGAAGTAATGTCTGCGAACCCATGGAATGCTCGGTGTTACTCATCAAACTCGCTTGCTCAAGACGGTATTTTCGTACTGCTTCACCTCCGACAACCAAGCCGTACCGACAGGAACATTTTGCGATTCACAGTATGCATCCCAAACGGCACCCCATGGCAAGCTCTTGGTTTCTTCCATCAGCGCAAGACGAGAAGTGTAGTCGCCCGATTTCTCAGCATCACGGACGGTAACCGGCTCTAACAGTGCCATTAGAAGTGCCTTGAGTGTATTGCGCGTACCGATGATCCAGGCGGCGATGCGATTGATACTCGCATCAAAGAAATCCAAGCCAATGTGGGTGCGTGTTAGCAACTTGTTTCGCACGAGTTCCGCAGCGATCGATTGGAGTGCATCATCGAGAGTCACCACATGATCGCTGTCCCAGCGCACTCCACGACTTACGTGCAGGAGGATTTCCGGAACGAACATCAACGCTGATGAAAGCTTGTCGGCGATGCCTTCGGTGGGATGGAAGTGTCCTGCATCGAGACAGAGAAGTTTCTGATGTTTGATCGCGTAACCCATGTAAAATTCGTGGGATCCAACGACGTAGCTTTCGCTGCCGATTCCGAAGAGTTTGCATTCGACCGAGTCGAGATGGTATTTTGGATTGATTTTCTTCGCGAAGACTTGATCGAGTGAATCTGATAGACGTTGGCGCGGAGTCAGGCGGTCGACTGGGGTGTCTTTGTATCCATCGGGAACCCAGATGTTGGTGACTGTTGGTGACCCGAGCGTCCTGCCGATCACCGCACCAATTTCACGAGAGGCAATGCAATGCTCGATCCAGAAATCACGGATTGCTTTTTTCGGATGAGAAAGCGTGAAGCCATCGGCTGCTTTCGGGTGTGCAAAACAGGTTGGATTAAAATCCATGCCCATACCGTTCGACTTTGCCCAGTCGATCCATCCACTGAAATGCTCCGGTTTGATTTCGTTACGATCGACTTTTTTACCGCCAAACTCGCCATAAAATGCATGGAGATTGAGGCGGTGCTTACCGGGAATGAGCGAGAGTGCCTTGTCGAGGTCTGAGCGAAGTTCATCGGGCGTGCGGGCCTTGCCGGGATGATTGCCAGTGACGGCGATGCCTCCACTGAGACCTTCTCCAGAGTTTTCAAACCCACCAACATCATCGCCCTGCCAGCAGTGCAACGAAATAGGAATCGCGGCGAGCTTCGCCATGGCGACCTCCGTATCGACACCGAGATCCGCGTAACGGGCTTTCGCTAGCTTGTATGACTGAGAAATGGCTTTTGATGAGATACACATTTTGGCGATGAAGAAAAAATTATAGAGAATCTTTGTAAAAAACCTCTACTGTTTGGCCAAAAACAAGCACGATCTCGCCAGTGAAAAAAATTTTGAAAATTGACGACTGGTTCCATCCCGATGGATTTCCAATAAGCGTCGAACGTCGAGAACCGCAGATACAATTCGAACCTCACGCCCACGAATTCACAGAGTTGGTGATCGTCACGGGTGGCAAATGTCTTCACGTCACCGGAAACGACAGCTGGGAGCTCACGGCAGGTGATGTGTTTGTGATTTCGGGTGCCCGCGAACATGAGTACAGAAATCTAATAGATTTGAGACTTATTAATATTCTCTATCAACCCCAGCAGCTTAAATTGAACCTTATAGACCTACCATCCGTCGCGGGATATCATGCGCTTTTCACTTTAGAACCCGCACGAATTGCGCGTCAGTCGACAAAAAAACGACTACATTTGCAGGGAAAAGAACTCGCGCCAGTCATGGATATGGTCGAGCGCTTGGAAAGTGAACTTCTTGCTCGTGAGCCGGGATTCGGCTTCGTGGCCACGGCGACATTTATGCAAATCATCGCCACACTTGCGCGTTGCTACGGGCGTAGCCCATCCCCGAATTCCAAAGCCCTTCTGCGAATCGGCGAAGCATTGTCCCACCTTGAACAAAATATTCACCGCGCGGTCGATCAGCAGGAATTGGCCAACATCGCTCACATGTCTCAGCGGAGTTTTTTGCGGGTCTTCCAATCCGCCGTCGGCACTTCCCCGCTCGCGTGGGTCATCGAACAAAGAATCCAACGAGCGTGCAGCCTCCTGCGCAGCACCGACAAACAAATCACTGAGATCGCCTTTGAAGTCGGATTCAACGATAGCAACTATTTCACCCGTCAATTCACCAAATCCACGAGCCTCTCGCCGCGAAATTATCGGATGCGCCGGGGTTTAACCTCATGACACGCCCTTGCCAAAGAACCGTGAACTTCGATTGTAATCGTCTCATGGATTTTCTTGTTGCAAATGAATCTCAATTGGCGATGTTTTTCCAAGATGACTCGCAACCCTGCAGCCGATTTACAAATCGACAGTGCTATGACCTTGAATCAGGCCAAGGTCGGTTGTGATATGCAGATTCGGGTCTTGAGTGGCCCTGGCTGTGAACGCCTGCGCGACATGGGATTCTGCGAGCAACTTCAGGTGCGCAAACTCGCCGGTGGTAGGAATCTGATTTGTTCGATCTGCGGTACTCGCATGGCGATCAGTCGGGAACTGGCGGAGCAAGTGCTAGTTTCACCTGTGGGCTGATTTCTCATGGCTAACGTCTCAGATGTCCCTTCGACGGTCGTCCTAGTCGGCAATCCTAACGCTGGCAAAACCACACTTTTTAACGCTCTAACTGGTTCGAACCAACGTGTTGGTAACTATGCAGGAGTCACTGTAGAAGTGAAATCTGGCGAGGTATTCACACCTCACGGACGCAAGCTACGTGTGTTAGACTTGCCTGGTTGTTACTCATTGCGAGCAAATTCACCCGACGAAAAAGTCGCCCTAGATGCACTTCTCGGCCAGCTATCTGGTGAGTCGAAACCCAGTCTCGTCGTTTGTGTGGTGGATGCATCCAACCTTGAACGCCACCTTCAACTCGTCCTTCAAGTCATTGAACTCGGCCTCCCTTGCGTGGTCGCATTGAACATGATCGATGTCGCCGAGCGGAGCGGCCTACGCCTCGATCCTGTAAAAATTTCCGAAGAGCTCGGCATCCCGGTCGTGCCAATGCAAGCGAATACCAAAAAGGGTATCGTCGAGTTTAAACAAACCCTACGCTTCCCACTTCCACTTGCGGCGGAAGCAACTTGGTTGACTACTGGCGACGATCCAGAAACTGTTAGGCGCGCTTTCGTCACACGTCTCTGTGAACTTGCAGCTCGGCGACCTGATGCACATCAGCAAACCCGATCTGATAGAATTGACGAAATTCTCCTGCACCCCATCTACGGATGGTTTTCGTTGATCATTATTTTCTTCAGCGTTTTCTGGGCAATATTTTCTTTCGCGGAAGTTCCGATGGGGTGGATCGAATCCTGTCAAGAATCTCTCTCTGAATGGGTTAAGTTCCACATGATGGAGGGCGATTTGCGTTCGCTCATTGTCGACGGAGTCATCGGTGGTGTCGGTGGCGTGGTGATGTTTTTACCGCAAATCGTTTTACTTTTTCTATTTATTGGATTGTTAGAAAGTTCGGGATACATGGCCCGCGCAGCTTATTTAATGGATGGCGTGATGTCCAAAGCAGGACTCAGCGGAAAATCTTTTCTGCCATTATTCAGTTCCTATGCCTGTGCGATCCCCGGCATCATGGCCACCCGCACCATTAACTCGTCGAAAGAGCGCCTAGTGACTATTTTTGTCGCTCCTTGGATGAGTTGCTCAGCGAGGTTGCCCGTTTATTTTCTAATCATTCCTCTACTTCTGGCTGAAAAAGAAGGCACATGGAAACAGGCGCTAATCCTTTTCGTCATCTATGCGTTAGGGACTCTCACCGCCTTCTGCATTGCAAGACTGCTCCGCGGAAGACTTGGCGAAGACATTAGTCCTGGCCATTTTCTATTAGAACTTCCCCCCTACCGCAAGCCTCAGTGGAGCTACATTCTACGCCACATTTTAGACCGAGCCCTTTCGTTTGTGAAAAAAGCCGGAACCATCATCCTTGGTTTATCGATTTTACTCTGGGCATTGAGCACCTATCCCAAATCGAAATCAAACGATCAAGCCGACGCGCTTTCGCATAGCGCCATGGGTCGTATTGGGAGTTTCATCGAACCCATCGTCAAGCCCTTAGGTTTCGACGGTCGCATGGGCACGGCGATTCTCACCTCGTTTGCTGCCAGGGAAGTCTTTGTCTCTTCCATGGCAATTCTTTATCGTGTCGAAGAAAACACCAACGAAGAAGAAACTCGCAACGTCCTCCGTAAGCAACTCGCCGCTGCAAGATGGCCAGATGGGCGGCCTATATTCACCCCGCTATCGCTGATATCTCTACTGGTTTTTTTCATTTATGCACTGCAATGTCTTCCCACCACAGCAGTGGTCGCACGTGAGTCCGGATCATGGAAATGGGCACTTGGGCAATTTGTTTTCATGACTGGATTCGCTTACGTCGCAGCGCTCGCTGTTTTTCAAATCGGTAAAATCATCGGATTCTAACATGGACTGGCAAACGGCAATATCAACTTTGATTGTATTTCTAACGGTCATGATTTTTCTTATTCGTATGATCCGTTCGAAAAAAAAGTCTGGCTGCGGCCACGGTTGCGGTTGCGATAAAACCAAACGCTAGATGAAAATAGAACACGCCGCATTTAATGTTTCCGCGCCAGTAGCCATGGCCGCGTGGTATGAGCAGCATCTCGGACTTCGCATCGTTCGGCACATCCCCTCCCCGACTCAGACACATTTTCTCGCAGATGATTCTTATCAAACGCTGCTAGAGATTTATTGCAATCCCCCAGAAGAGGTGCCCAACTACGCAGCGATGGATCCTCTACAATTCCATATCGCGTTCGTTTCCGAATCACCCACCGATGACAGCGCTCGCTTGATCGCTGCAGGTGCCTCTTGGGTCGATGAAAACAAAAATCTCGATGGTAGCCACCTCGTCATGCTACGTGATCCTTGGGGTCTTGCACTGCAGCTTTGTAAAAGAGCAAAACCACTCAACCAAAGGGCTTGATGTGGTTGGTGAAACCAATTACCGCAACAACGTGCAAATCGTAAATCGGCTTGAAGACCTTCCTGCGCTTGGCGTACCGCTGCATTTGGCGATGGGGGTGTTCGATGGTGTCCACGTGGGTCACCAAGCGGTGATTTCTCGCGCGGTGGAGGCCGCGGTACGCGATGGAGGTCTACCAGGGTTGCTGACTTTTGATCCTCACCCGATCCGAGTCATCGCTCCCAACAAGGCACCGAAATCTTTGTTAGAAACTCTCGAACATAAGGCGCGAGTGGTGGCCGACCTTGGTATTGAGCTTTTGATTCCGCTACATTTCGACATGGCACTTGCGAAAATGGAAGCTGGCGATTTCATCGATAAACTCACTGCTGCTCAGGTGCACACCATCGCAGTTGGAGAAGATTGGCGCTTCGGCCACTACCGCAGCGGCGACGTGCCATTCCTTAAAAAGATGGCTGCGACGCGTGGGTTCAAACTGGAAGCGGTCGCGCCGGTCATGCATGATGGCGACCGCGTGAGCAGCACCCGCATCCGTCAAGCGATACGTGATGGTAACCTCAACGCTGCAGAGCAAATGTTAGGCAGACCTTACACGGTGAGCGGCATCGTGATTGAAGGAAAAAAACTTGGGCGTTCGATCGGTTTTCCTACCGCCAATCTCTCCACGGGAGATGCGCAACTGCCACCCGATGGGGTTTGGGCGGTCCATGCACGAATCGCCGGTGACTCGAATTGCCATGGAGTTGCCAACCTTGGCATGCGACCCACCGTCGGTGGCAGCGCTCGGACACTTGAAGTGCACCTGTTTGACTTTTCCGACGACCTTTACGATCAAGAGATTGAAATTCGATTTGTCAGCCACCTGCGCGGCGAGGTAAAGTTTCCATCTGTGGATTCGCTACGCATTCAAATTCAAAAGGATGTAATTACTGCCAAGCAGATTCTTACCGATTTTTCGAGCACTTGAATTCAAAATCTTGACATCGATTCCGTTCATAAGAACACTCTTCTTATGAACACTATTTTTGCTAGGGTTGCCAAGTTTCTCAAAGAGATTGAACTCGCGATTGCTCACCGCATTCTTCGTCAGCCCATCCGACGGCGCCGCTTTGAGGTCCAGCTGGAATTCTCTTGGGGCTCAAAAAGATAAATTCTCGGATTTTACGCTTACACTCGGGGATTTTGCTCTTTATACATCGCAGCATCTTGCCCATGGAGATTCCTAGACCCATTCATCAATTCCGCGGTTGCGTTGCATTATTTGCCGCAGGTTTTTTAATTTCCTCATGGATCACTGCGAATTCCCAAACGGGTCCCAGTTCAGCCAACGCTGAAATGATCCGTAGAAACGTCGCAATCGACGAAGCGCAAGAACTTCTCGAAAAAGGCGATCAAGCCTATACCAACAAAAATTACGCTCAAGCGGTGGAAGCCTACGCCGGTGCGCGTGAACTCATCCCAAACGCTCCAATTTCCGCAGAGCTACGAGCGGCTGCGACGGACCGCTACGCGCAAGCATCCGTCGAACTCGCACGCGGACTCGCAGGCTCCGGTGACCTCGTTGGAGCGAAACTTGCGCTCGACAAAGTGCTCGATGATTCCATCGCCCCTAACAACCCTGGCGCGCTCGCCTACCGTAATCAACTTAACGACCCGATCCGCACCAACCCTGCCGTAACGACTCAGCACACCGAAAAAGTCGACTCGGTGCGTCGGTTACTTTACACGGCAGAGGGCGCTTACAATCTCGGGAATTACGACGATGCGAATGCATCGTATCGCGACGTGTTACGGATCGACCCAACCAACTCAGCCGCTCGCCGAGGCATGGAGCAAGTCGCCTCAGCGAAAGGCAACTACAACAAGGCGGCCTACGACAGCACTCGCGCAGAGATGCTTTCACAAGTTGATAGCCAGTGGGAATTGCAAGTGCCAACAGTCGAACTCGACGCTTCACTCGAAGCTGCCACCGCCGACAATGCAAGCCCACAATTCGTTTCTGTTAAAAATAAGTTAGAACGAATTATTATTCCCAAGATCGCACTCGACCAGTCGTCGTTAGACGAGGCACTGGATTTCTTGCGAATTCGTGCGATCGAAAATGACACGATCGAACTCGATCCTACTCGCAAGGGAGTTAATTTCGCGGTCAGCCTTGGTTCTAGCGATTCACCAGAGGTGCAAAAAATCCGCGCGATGCGCTTCGACCTCCAACTTTCTAACCTACCGCTCTCGCAAATTCTCAAATACGTCTGCGACATCACACGTACTTCATTCTCAACAGATGATTTTTCGGTGATCATCTCGCCTTTGGGTGCGTCGTCGGCGGAACTCATCGCTCGCAATTACCGTGTGCCACCAGATTTCATCAGCAGCATCACGAATGCAGCGGCAGCACCTGCAACGAAAGATCCATTTGCCAGCACAGCGGGTAATGAAGCGCTTCTCACCGAACGCCTTGGAGCCAAAGAGGCGTTGGCACAACAGGGCGTTGTTTTTCCTGAAGGCGCTTCCGTTAGCTACATGCCAACTACGAATACTCTGCGCGTCGTCAACACCGCCGCTAATCTTGATTACATCGCCCAAATAATTGAGACCCTAACAAAAACTGAACCAGTAATGGTTTCTGTCCGAGTGACGATGATCAAAGTGGAGCAGTCGCGCATTGAAGAACTCGGCTTTGATTGGTTTTTAGAGAACGCCCAACTCAGCGGCAGCTTGACGGGCAGCGGCGGAACAGAGGGCAATGGAAAAAGCTCACCGGACATCGTCACTTCCACCGGCGTGACCAGGCTCAATCCTGTCACTGCAGGTAATCGCAGCGGAGATTTCGCGACCTCGTCCAACTCGATCGACGACGTGATCAACAACCAAACCGGACGCCAAGTCAGCAACCCAGCACCAGGAATTCTCGGTGTGAGCGGCAACTTCAGCGACGCCAATATCCAGATGTTGATGCGCGGACTGGATCAGAAAAAAGGCGTCGATATCATGGCCCAACCCGCCACTGTGACCCGCAGTGGTCAGTCATCGACCATCAAAATTATTCGCGAGTTTATTTATCCCACTGAGTACGAGCCACCGGAACTACCAAACAGTGTCGGTGAAACGGAACCATCATTTATCCTCGGCCCCGATGGCTTGCCTATCCTGGCACCCACTCAAAGCTCAGGGATATCCCCTGTCACTCCCGCCACACCCACCGCATTCGAGACCAAAGAGGTCGGCATCACTCTTGAAGTCTTGCCAGTGGTCGATGCAAACAAACAATACATTACTGTCACTCTTAACCCGATTTTCAGCGAGTTTGACGGTTTCGTGAACTATGGCAGCCCGATCAACTCGACCGTGCAAGGACTGCTCGGGCCACAAACGGTTGAGGTTACCAAAAACGCAATTCTCATGCCGATTTTCAGCAAGCAATCCACAACTTCGAGCGTCGACGTCCTTGACGGAGGAACCGTGGTGCTTGGCGGCCTGAAACAAGAGGTTGTTGAAATCGTAAACGATCAAACACCAATCTTAGGAGGTATTCCAATTGTGGGTCGCTTGTTCCAATCCAGCACCAAAAAGCCTGTCTCCAAAATGATTCTATTTTTAGTCAATGTCGAACTGATGGATCCTACGGGTCACCGATACAGAGACCGGTGAATTCTTTCCCGTTAACTGCAATCCAATTATTTTGAAAAATGCCGCCATCCGATAACGAGCCCGAAAATTATTCGATCGACGAGATGATGGAGCGCCTCAAGCGAGCTCCTTCAGAAAATCCCGAAGACGGAGAAGAAGTGATTCG
>VFJU01000268.1 GCA_009885905.1 Verrucomicrobiota bacterium | reverse complement strand
GCGTATCCATGTGCAAATATAGGTCGAAATTCCGTCGTGGCAGTCCTTCTATCGCGCCGGGCAGCGAGGCTATGGCGAGTTTTTGACGGAAAACAAGCACGGATGTGAGCGATATCGATGAATCGCCACGATCGCTGACTTTACCTTGGCAATTTCAACGTGCCACCTTCGCAGACCACCCCATGTGGACGGTCGAGTATTCAAGCACTGCCCCGTGGAAGAGTGTGCAACTAATACGCGCCTCGCCTCGGTTCGGCTTCGAGAGACGGGTTCAAGTGGCTAGCACAATCGTCATGGTTCGTAAATGCACCCTAGTGCAACCCTCGAAAGATTGATTTTAGGTCGGACGATTTTTTTCTAACACACATAAATTATGAGAAATAGAATCCCCCCAAATGCTATAAAAAATCTTGGCAAATCGAACGGCAAAGCTAGACTAACCAGTAATGATTTCCCCACTAAAAGCTTATGATTATGCCAAATCAATGCCTACACTAAATTCTCCCCAATTTTTCATTCCGGCGTTACTCAAATCCCTAAATTTACCTTGTCTCCGTCTTGGTCTAACGACCTCCGATCAAAAACAAATTTGTAGCCATCACTCTGTAATGTTGGCGGGCGTTCTAACGCTTATCGTTGCACTGATACCATCTGTGGTCGTTGCGGCTAATGGCACGTGGATATCATCCTCCGCTGACGGAAACTGGAGCGGAACGAACAACTGGTCTGCCGGAATTGTTGCGGATAGTTCAGCCTCGATTGCGGACTTTAGTACCCTAGATTTACCCGCAGACCGGAGTGTCCATCTCGACACCGCACGCACGATCAATACCCTCAAATTTGGTGATACATCTATCGCGACGCCAGGTAACTGGATTCTCGACAACAATGGAGTCGCTGGAAACATCCTCACACTCGCGGGAACCACGCCCACGATCACCGTCACGAACAAAGCAACCATCAGCGGGGTACTGTCCGGTTCATTTACAAAGTCTGGTACTGGAACTCTGATTTTAACAAATTCTAACACTCTGACGGGCAACATCACTGTGGCAAGTGGAACGATCCGGATCACCAAGGCGTTAGCACTAGGTAATGCTACCAAAACAATGGTGCTTACGGCTGCGGGTGCTGATAAAATGCTCGAGCTAGATGGAAGCAACGGGAACATCACTCTTGGCTCTGGAATTTCATTTACCGTCAGTGAGCAAGAGGGTGCAATCCGCAACCTATCAGGTGATAACACCATCAATGGAAATATATCGATACAAACTAACAACGGGGGTGCTAAAATCATCAGTAATAACGGCACGCTCACGCTCGCTGGCAACATTATCCCATTGGCTGCCACCCGCGTGCTCGAGTTGGCCGGAACCTCGACTGGGAGCAATACGTTAAGTGGTACGATTGCGAATAGTGGATCTTATGTTCCTTCAGTCACCAAAAGCGATGTGGGTACCTGGATTCTTTCAGGCATAAACACCTGCACCGGCGGTACCAAGGTCACGGGAGGATTGCTCATTTGCACAAAAGCCGAATCTCTTGGCCTCGGGCCGCTTGACATCACCACTGGGGCAAAGCTCCAACTGAACTACTCCGGCACTCGCCAAGTCTCTGCTCTGAGCTTTAATGCTGGAACTGCTAGGCCCAACGGAACCTACGGATCAAACTCTTCACCCGCCGAAAATAAGAACGATGCCTATTTCGCCGGAACCGGCACCGTCACGGTCGGCCCCATCCGCACGCAGACGTCAGCGACGGTAAATCTTACTGCAGGAAGTAATCCATCGCTTTTTGGAGCATCTATCACGTTCACAGGGAACATCGTAGGAACAAATCCCAGCGGCACCGTGAATTTTTACTCGGGAGCCAATCTTATTGGTACCTCGCCGGTTACTAATTCTCAAGCCAATCTAACCACCAATAGTCTTCCGATCGGTACTAACAGTATTTCAGTCAGATATTCAGGCGACGCTGCCAACGAACCGAGCACATCTTCGGTAATCTCAGTCGTCATTAACACTCCGGTCGGCACGAACTACATTCTCACTTTTAATTTTCCCAATCTTCCCGCTCCATCCATCTCGAATAACAACATCAGCGTTACGGTTCCTTATGCGACCGATTTAACCAATCTCGCTCCAACTTATACGGTGTCAGCCGGCGCCACTGGAAATCCGTCATCAGGGACCGCAAAAAATTTCACAACGCCTCAAACCTATCGCATCACAGACGCAAGCCAAGTTTCTCGTGACTATACGGTTACGGTCACGCGTAGCACGATCCCGATCCTTTTCACATGGTCAGGAAATACGAATGGAATCTGGAGCGACGCTACCAAATGGAGCAATGAAATTTCTTCAGGATCGACCCCGACCTCGACCGGCCAGAGTGATTATACGATCAACCTCAACACTTCTGGAAATTTCACCTCAACCCACGACCTCAGCTCTGGATTCCTATTGAACAAGCTCAACCTCGGAGGTTCCACACTCACGTTAAGCGGTAATAGCCTCTCGTTCCTAACCAATCTTTCAAGCTTGCCGCAACTCAACCAAAACAGCTCGAGTCCTGCTAATGTCACTGTGCCGCTCGTACTTGCTTCTAACCTAGAATTTGGTGGATCAGGTTCCGGGCAAGTTACGCTATCCGGTGTCATTTCTGGCTCTGGAAGCCTAACGAAAAACGGTGCTGGAGAACTTAAAATTACTAGCTTATCGAATACCTATGCAGGCGGTACCGTGATCAATGGCGGTCAACTGACGATGTTCACCGCAGCAAACGCAGCCTTGGGTACGGGACCGATTACACTCAACAACGCAACGCTATTTCTCGAAAAAATCACTGCTTCGAACGCTCTCACGCTGAACGGCGGCACGATCATTGCCAGCAACGCCAGCGGGAATACATGGAATGGTCCCGTTACGCTGAATGCAACTTCCACCGTGAATGCAACCCAGTCGATGATTTTTAGCGCTGAAATAAGTGGAACCGGCGGCCTCACCAAATCTGGAATTAGTTCTCTAACTCTTAGTGGATCTAATAGATTTTTAGGCCCGCTTTCCATCCAAACAGGTACCTTGGCGGTGACCTCGCTGAATCGGGTAAGTGGTGGAACAACCACGAGTGACCTTGGCGCGCCAAACTCAATCGCCAATGGCACTCTTACTTTCGGATCAGGGTCTGCAGCGACGACGCTGACCTACACTGGCCCCGGTGAAACGACGGATCGGGTGATCAAGTTAGTCGGAACCACTGGAGGTCTAACGATTACTCAATCGGGGACCGCTGCTGGCGCAACCACTGCACGGGGGGAAAGTGGATTGCTTAAGTTTGCTGGCGACATTTTAATTCCAGGAACAGCCGCGACAGACAATCGCAAGACGATCACGCTTCACTCAGTTTCCAATTCACTCACGGGTCCGAATCCAGGCCGCGGTGAAATCGCGGGCAACATTGGTGACAGTCTGCTTGGCAATTCTGGCCAAACCACAACTGGCATTACCAAATCAGGCCCGGGAACATGGACTCTTTCCGGAAATAATTCCTATTCAGGGGCCACCCGTATCCAAGCTGGAACACTTGCTTTTAGCCGATCCAATGCTCTCGGCAATAGCAGCTTGGACATCAGCAACGGCGCCAAAGCTCAACTCGATTTCATCGGCACTCGGTCGATCACATCTCTTACCTACAATGCGGGGACGCCACAAGCCAATGGGACCTATGGATCATCAAGCTCCATCGCGACCTTCAAGGACAATACCCGCTTCAGCGGACTTGGCACCATCACCATCGGCTCGATCTCCACACCCACGACGACATCTCTCGTAATTTCAAACAGCGGTCTCCTTACTATTCTAACATCTACAGTCTCTGGAAACTCACCGAATGGAAGTGTAGTTTTTTACGATGGCCTCACAGTGATTGGTACTGCCACACTGAACAGCTCGTTTCAAGCAAGCATCGCAACGGTTCGCCTAGCAGGGGGAACCCATCGCCTCAGTGCGCTCTATCTGGGAAGCGGCTCGAACCCACCAAGCTCGACGACCATCGATCAAACGGTCATTGAGACACGCCCTCCGACCATTACCACCCTGAGCCGAACTGGCGGGTTTAATCCATCGAATTTCGGCGCAAGCGTGACATTTACTGCACAAGTCACTGGGGCTAACCCGACGGGATTCGTCACTTTGTACGACGGAATCGCAGAAGTATTTAAAGCCGAATTGAACTCTTCAGGTCATGCAATCATGACCATTTCTGGCCTTGGCATTGGATGGCGTCCCCTCACTGCGCGCTATGCAGGCGATTTGAATAATGCCCCAAGCAGCACCACCTCCACGTTGTTCCAAACGATCAATCCACCGGTGGGTAATGGAAAACTTAAGGTCTTCATTCTGGCAGGCCAGTCGAACATGGTTGGTAAGGGCAGGGTCGAAACCGGCAGAGATCCAAGCAACGCAAACAGCACGAGCATTTTTGGTGGACTTGGTAGCTTGCGGAATATGGTTAATCGCGAGCCTAACAAGTATAGCTATCTTTCAGATCCCTCTAACCCAGTCAATGGGTATCCGGGTTGGCAAACTCGCAGCGATGTTTGGGTTTCCTACTGGGGAGAAAGTAACGCAGAAAACCGTAGAGGAAATCTTGACGCTGATTTTGGCGACTATGGTGCCCAAGGCAGGATCGGACCTGAGTATGGGTTTGGCCTCGTTGCGGGTAGCCAACTCGCGGATCAGGTGCTTCTAATCAAATATGCATTTGGGGGTAAATCTCTAATTGCTGACTTCCGTCCACCGAGTTCGGGAGGGACAACGGGTGCCTACTACACCGGAATGGTGGCACGCGTTCACCAAGTGCTCGACAACCTCAAAACCTTTTTCCCTGCTTACAATGAAGGTGGATATGAACTGGTTGGCCTTGGCTGGCATCAAGGTTGGAATGACCTCGGTCAGGAAACTGCGGTTTATGAAACAAATCTAACTAATTTAATCAAGGACCTCCGCACGGAGTTTCAGGTGCCAAACATGCGAGTTTCCATCGGCATCACCGGCATGGCCAATGCTAATGCGAGCAGCAACTCACTGAAAATTATCGCAGCCCAAATGAACGTTGCCAACGCAACCCTGCACCCAGAATTCGCGGGCACCGTTACCAGCGTGGATACTCGTCCTTTTGACTACGGCACCCTCTTGGGTTCAAGTGATGAAGGCTATCACTGGAATTGGAGTGCGGAGAGCTATTACAATATCGGCGATAGCATGGGCAAGGCGATGATGTCGGTTTTGCCATCGCTAAGTTCAGCGAATCAAATCCTGTCATTTGGAATGCCAAATCAAACTCAAGCGGTCATCTCGGGTGCTAGTATCAATCTAACCGTTGCCTCAGGTGTCAGCCTAACCACTCTATCACCCGAATTTACTTTATCACCATACGCCACCGCCACACCGGTTTCCGGAAGCATGCGAGATTTCACCACTCCCCAAACTTACACGGTGACTGCACAAAATGGGAGCGTACAAATCTACACTGTGAGCGTCACATTTGATACAGTCTCTTCTTATTCGTCTTGGTCAAGTGCAGCATCCCAAGGTCTCTCCCTGGGCGTAAATGATGGTTTTTTGGATGATCCGGACCATGATGGTATTCCTAACATCACCGAATTTGCATTGGCAGGTTCACCGTTGATCTCGTCGCTGTCTATCCTTCCTCAACTGACTCGAGTTGGCGGTAATTGGTTTTTTAACTATGACCGAAATCGTCTTTCATTACCTCCTGCCACCAATCAAACGGTAGAATATGGCAGCGATCTTATCGGTTGGACGTCGATCATCATTCCCGCCACTGGCAATGACCAAGTCACTATCATCTCCACCAGTACCGTGGATCATGTTAGCGTCAAAATCCCGAACGCTGGAACTAGGACTTTTGCACGATTGAAGATCACTCCCTAAACGGATAGAATTCATTCAACGTCATGGCAGCAACTTCAAAAGCTCGCTCACGACCTGCGGTTGACTGGCGGTGACGCTTTGCGATCCGGTTGGATCCGTTAGGTAATCGAAGAGATCCACTTGGACAGGTGCCGAGGGAATATTTCCCCAACGCACGAGGCGGTAGCGGTCTGTGCGCAGCGAGTAGCCGCTGGTGCTATTGCGGCTCCAATAGCTGAGGGCGGTGACCTTGGCGGGAAGTGCGGGGTTCAAGAGCGCTGGAGCGAAGCTGCGGCCCGCGACAGCGGGGATTGGCACGTTACAAAGATCCGCGAGCGTCGGGTAAATATCGACGGTTTCGACGAATGCTTGTGATGCGACGCCGGGTTGGGAAATTCCTGGGACACGGATCACCAGCGGGCTTTTGAGGGATTCTTCCAGTGTCGTGTGTTTACCCCAGATTCCGAGTTCGCCGAGGGCCCATCCGTGATCACCCCAAAGGACGACGATGGTGTTTTGGTCGAGACCGAGGGAGGTAAGGGCGCCTAGAACCTTGCCAATCTGGGTGTCGGTGTAACTTACGCAAGCTCGGTAGCCATGGATGGAAAGTCTAGCCTCTGCGTCGTTGATGGTGTTAGTGCCGCCGTAATTGCCAAGAAATTCGCCATTGTCTGCGAAAGTGAGGGCGAGGTTGACGTTTGTCGGCAACTGCATCGATGGGACGGTGATGGCGTTGCGGTCGTAGAGGTCCCAGTATTTTTTGGGAGCGTTGAATGGTAGGTGGGGTTTGAAGAAACCGACGGCGAAAAAGAATGGCTTGCCAGCGTCCTTCAGGCTTTGAAGCCGGGCGATGGCGTCATTGGCGATCCAGCCATCGGCGTAGTCTGTATCGTCTAGCGAAGTACCATCGGATTTCACCCCGATTTCGGTGCGAAGGGAGACCCCGATGGTGCGGGTAATGCCGCCTGCGTAGGAGAAAAATGCTGCGCGTGCGGTGCCCCAGGTGCCTGCGGGGCTGCTTTGGCGGTCCCAAGCCCCTGGCATTTCCAGGACGCCGTTGTCGCTGGTGCCTCCCGGGTAGTGGGAGACTTTTCCGAGCGACTCGGTCGTGTAGCCGGCATTTCGGAAGGCCTCGGGCATCGAATTCGGGGCTTGCGTGGTTCCTGTGCCCGGGTAAAGCGAGATGAATGCGTCATTGCCCGCCGCGGTTCCGTTGGTGGGGCGGCGTGAAGTCATCATCGCAAAGCGCGAGGCCCCGCACGTCGGGCATTGTACATAGTGTCGCTTGAATGCACGTCCGCTTTGCACGAGTGCGTCCATGTTTGGTGTGCTCATATAGGTGGCACCTAGCGCTGCGATCTCTGGTCGCAGGTCGTCCACGGCGATGAATAGTACGTTCGGACGGGTGGGAGCGGGCAGGGGGTCTGGCGCACTGACGCGGTCGCGGATGCGAAAGAAATTTGGCATGGCTCCGATGGGTCCGATGCGCAAAGTGCCGTTGCTATTTGATGAAAGAACGGGCGCGCCGATTCGCTTCCAGGAAACGAGATCGGTCGATCCTTCAACCGCATACGAGCGACCGCTGGTTGCGTTCCAGCGCAAGGTGGGCCCGACGCCCACGGGCTCAAATCCTGGTCCAAGCTGGAATTCGGTGATCGCAAAAGTTGAAGATGAAACTGCCGCCCCAGTGGTGAAAGTGGATGCGGTACCGTAGGAGGTGCCGACGCTGTTGGTGGCATAGGCGCGCATCGTATAGTTGGACGAGGTGGCTAAACCTGTGATGGATGCAGTGAATGTGCCGGTTCCGCCTGAGGCGTTCGTAACGGTAGCGACGCCTGTCCCTCCGATCGTTGGGGCCGAGTTGGTAGAGGTGATGGAATATACAAACCCTCTAGCGTTTACAGTGGCCCCACCATCGCTGCTGACTGTGCCGTTGTAGGTTGCTGTCCCTGCGGTGCTTCCGACAGTCACCGAGTTTGAGACGGTGGGTGCGGATGCCGGAGTTGATGAACCCGTCGTGAAGGTGGATGCGGTACCGTAGGAAGTGCCGATGCTATTGGTGGCGTAGGCGCGCATCGTATAGGTGGTGGAGTTGGTCAGACCAGTGATGGATGCGGTGAATGCGCCGGTTCCGCCTGAGGCGTCTGCCACTTGGTTTGTGCCGGTTCCTCCGATCGTTGGGGCGGAGTTGGTCGAGGTAATAGAATATACGAACCCTCGAGCGGAAACGGTGGATCCACCATCGCTGCTAACCGTACCATTGAACGTCGCGGTTCCGGCGGTGGATCCCACGGTTGCCGAGTTTGAGACGGTGGGTGCGGACAAGGTTCCGGAACCGGTAAAGGCCACATCTACATTACTCATTAGAATCTGGTCAGCATTCGTATCAGACGTATTCTGAAAGCCGACGCGATTGAAGACATAGCTCAGCGGAGTTGTGTCCGTAAATGTCATGCTGGCAAAGTCGACACCATCGGAATTGCGTTTGAGCGAGGTGGTGGTCACCAATGCCCCTGTAGCATTGCGCGTGATGCTAACGGTAAAATTATACTGGGTATTTGTGAGTACGACTCCCGTTCCCATGTTCGCAGCGCTGGACACCGCGGTGCTAGCGCCGGTGGAACTCGCGAATGCCCCAGTGTTGCCAGTTGTTCGTTCGTAAATCGTTCCGGTGCTGGTGGATCCTGTGCTAAAAGCAAAGTATCCGAGCCATCCATTCGTGTCAGTCTTACCGTTCACATCAAACAGGCCGAAGCGGAAAAACCCACCGCCTGTGCCCGTCACGCTGGCTCCAGCAAAAGTGGCCGAACCTGTTAGTATGATAGCATCTCCTGCCGCCGCGAGGGTGATGG
>VFJU01000333.1 GCA_009885905.1 Verrucomicrobiota bacterium | reverse complement strand
TCGTTAGATTTTTTACTGCAGGACGTAGCAAGAAATCGCCCAGACATGGCACGCGCTGCCGCCGAGGACGAAGAGGTGCCAGATCGCGTGGTTGAAAGGCAGACGGTTCCAGGCGTAGAAGATGATTCCTAACGAATAGGTGCAACCACCAGCGACCAACCACCAGACGCCCGGTGGCGACAAGCGTTGGAGCAGCGGTCCGAATGCAAAAATGATGATCCAACCCATGGCCAAATAGAGCAGCGTGGAAATCCAGTGATCTTTTTTACCTTTCCGCATCGTCTTGATGAGAACGCCGCAGATCGCAAGAGACCAGACGATTCCAAACAGCCATCCGCCGACGGCACCGCGCAGCGTGACCAATGTGATGGGCGTGTAGGATCCTGCGATGAGAAGGTAGATGCAGGCATGGTCGAGCGATTGGAAATGTGCCTTCCAGCGTGGTGAGGTGGAAAAGTGATAGAGTGTGGACGAAGTATAAAGCAGGACGAGCGAGGTTCCGAAGATCGCGGCGGAGAAAACCTTCATGGGTGTACCCCATGAGAGAAAAAGCATCGTCACCATTGATGCGATGCTGAAGACCACGCCCGCCGCATGGGTCGCCAGACTTGCTACCTCTTCACGGTGGGAATCGCATAAAGGCGAGCGCTGTGGAATTTCCAGAGACATTCTTCGGGACAAGTATTTCGCTCCAACCCGTTCGCTTGTCCAGTAAGCAGATTCGCCTAACTTGCGGGTTGATGCTTGAAATCCCTTCGTGCACTCGGCATGGATTCCGTGTGCAAAAAGCCTTCATTCTTGGTGCCGGTCTCGGGACCCGTCTGCGCCCGCTCACTGACCACTTACCCAAGCCGTTGGTTCCCTTATTTCATCGCCCTCTTGCCGAGTGGGCGATGGAGGCTTGCGTTGCTGTGGGCATCGGACGCTTCGCGGTTAACACTCATCACCTGCCGGACGCGTGGCGAGATTTTGGCGTGGGCCATGACGTCACTTTATTTCATGAACCTGTCCTGCTAGAAACAGGTGGAGGCTTGAAAAACATCGCCACGTGGATGGGTGAAGACTCGGTGTTGGTACATAATGGCGATATTTTTTCGACGTTGCCCTTAAAAAAACTTATCGCTGCGCACGAAGTTTCTGGCTTGCCGGTGACGCTGGCGCTGCGCTCTGAGGGCCTCGCCAAGCACGTCGCGCTCGATTCATCTGGTACACGCGTCACAGACATCCGCCGCCAACTTGGTGTCGCGGAGGGCACCCACCTCTTCACTGGAATTTATTGTGTGAACCCTGATTTTCTCAAACTTATCCCAGTGGGCGAAAAAATATCGGTGATTCCAAGTTTTCTTGAATTGGCTAAATCTGGGCAGCTCGGCGCCATCGTGCTCGACGATGGGGTTTGGCTCGATCTTGGCGATCGGGAATCTTATCTCCAAGCACACCGCCAAAGTGGGCTCGGCCCGGCCATTCACCCATTGGCCACGGTGGATTCCGGGGCGCGGGTCGAGCGGTCGGTCATTGGTCCTGGAGCCATCGTGGAAAACGGGGCGGTGGTCCGCGACTCGGTCGTCTGGCCGGGCGGGCGAGTCCTTGCAAATGCTGTTTTGGACCGCTGCGTGGTTTTCGCGGTCGCGGCAGCGGGGGGAATTTTCCAAGATTCAGACATTTAAATCGATTGCGTTACGGGAATAATTCCAGCAGTTATCAATGATCCTTGGTTGGATATCTCTAAAAATGAAATATTGATGACTCCAGTTCTTGCCAACCCAATTTAAAACAGATAATCCCTACGAATTCCAAAAACCATGACACACCAAGAAGCGACAACAACCAACGCCAAGCGGCTATTAGCTGCTGGATTCACCGCCATTCTCGCCGCCGGAGTCGGATTTGGCATTCGCGGAGGCCTATTTAGCACTTGGGCTGCCGAGTTCAATTTCACCGGTGCCCAACTTGGCGCGATCGGTGGAGCAGGCTTCACCAGTTTCTGCTTCGGCATCATGCTCGGTGGGGTATTCGTTGATAAAATCGGCTACGGCAAGTTGGTCGTGGCCGCCTTCGTAATGCATGTGCTTTCCGCATTCATCACCTTCGGCGCCCAGTCGGGCATGGACAACGCGACCGCCTATCAATATTTATTCTGGGGCACGTTTGTTTTCGGTGCGGCGAATGGCACACTCGAGGCGGTCGCCAATCCACTCGTCGCCACGCTTTTCCCAAAAGACCGCAGCCACTACTTAAATATCCTTCACGCCAGTTGGCCGTTAGGAATGGTACTCGGTGGCGTGGTCGGGTGGGTGTTAGGCGATACGATACATTGGGGCTGGAAAGGTCAGCTTTCACTCTATTTGTTACCGACCCTCGCTTATGGCTTGATGTTTCTCGGTCAAAAATTTCCAAAATCTGCTGCCTCCGCGAAGGGGTTACGGATGGGGGAAATGTTCAAGGACGTCGGTCTGCTCAGTGGCGGTGTGGTCTGCTTCATGCTCTATTTGTTTTTCAAGGGCACGCTGACGCCGCTACTCGGCGGTGATATTCAATTGGCCACGTATATTTCTGCGGGTGTAGCTTTCGTGTTACTCGCGTGGATCGGTGTGATCACCCAATTTTCCATGGGGCATTGGCTGCTCTTTGTGTTGTTTGTTATTCACGCCATGGTCGGTGCCGTGGAGCTGGGTACGGATGGCTGGATTCAGAATATCACCGGATCTATCCTCACCCCGACCCAAGGTAAGATCCTGTTTGTACTAACCTCGCTAATGATGTTTCTGTTGCGTTTCTGCGCGCACTTCATCGAGTCCCGCACTGGTCTTAAGCCACCCGGGCTGCTCTTCTTCTGTGCCCTGCTCGCCTGCCTCGGTCTGAACCTCGTGAGCGGCGTGTCTGCATTCGGCCCAGCACTTGGCGCACTGCTTGTTTACGCGTTGGGTAAAACATTCTTCTGGCCCACCATGTTGGCCATCGTCGGCGACCGTTTTCCTCGCACGGGTGCCATCGCCATGAGCCTTATGGGTGGCGTCGGGATGATGTCGGCCGGCTTGATTGGTGGACCAGGTTTGGGATATGCCAAGGACCGCTTCGCCGCTGAGGCACTCAACAACGTCGACCCTGACCTTTATAAAAGTTGGAAAGGCGAGGGCGAGACGAGCAAGTTCCTCGGCTTTGATGACGTGACCGCCCTTGACCCCGCGAGGCTTGAGGCCGCTAAAAAGGCCGCTGGGGCGAAAAATGCTGAGATGTCTGGCCTAGCGGGCGGTGCTGCGCAAACGGAACTCGCCGCTTCGCTCACTCCAGCCCAGCAAAGTGCGGTGGATGCCGACATCATCGGCAACCGCAAAACACTCAAGTTGGACTCATTCATTCCCGCCACCATGGCGATTTGCTTCCTCCTGCTGGCGTTATACTTCAAGTCTATCGGTGGTTATCGTCCGCTTTCTATCGACGAAAAACACTGATTTTATTGGCTTTGATTCACATGGCGGCGGGGTTTTTACGACCCTGCCGCTTTTTTTACGCTTGCGGCGATGGCAGCGGGTGGATGGAGTGGCGCCCGATGATTGCTTGTAGATGGGTAGGTCAAAAAATCGGAGTATTTCTTTTGGGGGTTGTGCTCGCGAGCGCTTTTACCTACGCCGCAGAGCCGACGATTAACTTGGTGGACGGCTTTGATTTTCCCGTGGGGAAGCCCAATGCAGAGGGGTTTTATAAGTCTCGCGGCTTACGCCTCCGAGAGCCCAAGCACCTCGGTGAAGACTGGAACGGGCGTGCTGGTGGAAATTCTGACCTTGGTGCTCCGGTCTTTGCCATCGGCGACGGCATCGTTACTTTCGCTCACAATGTCCGAGCCGCTTGGGGAAATGTGGTCATCACCCGCCACGCTTACCGCGACACCGCCAACGGGAAAATCAAATACTGCGACGCCCTGAACGGCCACCTTAACGCAATCTTGGTGAAGGTCGGCCAGCGAATCAAACGCGGACAACCGATCGGCAGTATCGGCACGAACTTTGGCATGTACCCAGCACATCTCCATTTCGAACTCCGCCACAACATCACCATCGGCATGGCGAGAAATAGCGTATCGGTCGACCTCAACAATTGGGCTGACCCCAGCGAATTTATCAACAAGCACCGCCGCATGAACCGCGAGTGGCGCGCCGTTTCCCTGCCGGTGGGAACTTACCAAGTTTATGCCGGGTTTAAAGGGCTCTGAGCAGCCTGCCGCCCCGATCATACCGGCGGAATCTTCGGCGGATCCTGCTCAAACTCGGATTCGAGATTTTCGTGCGAGCGATTGACGAAGACCGAGGCGCCAAGTGGGTGATGATCGCCAATCACCCGCTTCATCCCGCGCCGGTAAAGCTCCACAAGCTGGGCCGCGGCTTCCACCACCAGCGAGACCGAAGACGGAGCGGACTGGTGCAAAAACTCTGCGTCATGCTCGATTGAGGCCTCCTCTGACACGATCAAACGCAGCAGCGCTTGGACTTTCTCCGTCTTCTCCGGGTCGGGAAGTTGGCGGCTTTTTAGCTCCTCGTAATTTCTCGTCAGCGCCCTGCACTCGATTTTTAAAATGACCAATCTCCGCTGAAGCTCGTTGCCCGCGGGCTGGCCAATCTCACGGATGGCTTCG
>VFJU01000337.1 GCA_009885905.1 Verrucomicrobiota bacterium | reverse complement strand
GCACTACCTTTCGCGATGGAACCGGTAGTTTACGATTTTGCCATCAATGAACGCGGCACATGGGCGGACCTGCTAGACGGGGAAGACGCGTTGATGCCAGCCGGCTATTACAGTTTCATGGTTCCACAGCTTTTGCGTAAGGATCGGCAAGAATTATCTTCGTTGCGTCTTGCCGAACTCGATCACTTTGCAAACGCCTGCCGCTTTCATCCTGAGTTACGTGATATGGTGCAAACCTTGTTCGACTCCATTTTTCCTCGTAATCACGGCAATGCCCGAAACAAGGAATCACTTGCAGAAATTCTTGATCAATTTGGTTTTGATCGCGCCGCTCATGAACAAATTCGCGACGACCTTAGGGCTGGTCGCATTGGTCTTGCGCAGAACCGCCTGCCAGCAAACACAGTCATCGAAGATGTTCACGAGTCAGACTTCACCCATTCGACCAATATTTCAGCCACTTCACATGCCAAAGGTCTAACAGCACTGAGGGCTGGGCAAGTTGCAGTCGTCACTCTTGCAGCGGGTGCTGGATCACGCTGGACCCAAGGAGCGGGTGTCGTCAAAGCGCTCCATCCTTTTTGTAAACTTGGTAGACGTCACCGGTCATTCATTGAAACTCACCTTGCTAAAAGTCGTAAAACAGGTCGTACGGCAGGCACGCCACTTCCGCACATTTTTACTACCAGTTACTTCTCCCACGACCCCACAGAGCGTTTCCTCGAGCATCACGAGAATTACCATTACGATGGCCCACTCTATCTCTCACAAGGAAAATCTATCGGTTTAAGAACCATTCCGACAGTGCGTGATCTTCGCTTTGCTTGGGAGGAAATGCCACAGCAAGTGCTCGACGTTCAGCAGCAAAAAGTCCGCGATTCTCTCCGCTCGGCACTTCTCAAGTGGGCAGAGCAAAGTGGTGAGGCCACTGACTACACGGATAATTTGCCTCTTCAGTGCCTACATCCCGTCGGCCACTGGTACGAGGTTCCAAATCTTCTTCGCAATGGCACACTTGCGGCACTACTCGCAGATCGACCGCAACTTCAAACACTCGTCCTGCATAACATTGACACGGTGGGAATGGATGTTGACCCAGCGCTGTTAGGACACCATCTCGAAAGCGGTGCGGGTTTAAGTTTTGAGGTGATCACTCGTCGCCTAGAAGACCGTGGCGGTGGTCTTGCCCGTGTCAATGGCCGCCCTCAACTCGTCGAAGGTCTAGCCATGCCCCGCGAGGAAGACGAGTTCGATCTTTCCTACTACAATAGCAACACTTGCTGGATCCAAATAGATTGTCTGTTAGATGTATTTCAGCTGAGTCGGTCGGAATTAACAGATCCGGTAAAAGTGAATTTAGCAATCCGAACTTTGGCTTCGCGTATGCCGACATACATCACACTTAAAGAGGTAAAAAAACGCTGGGGTCATGGTCAGGAAGATATTTTTCCCGTTTGCCAATTTGAAAAGCTGTGGGTCGACATGAGTAGCCTGCACTCGATCGAAACCCGATATATTGCTGTGCCACGCTTCCGTGGCCAACAACTTAAAGACCCATCGCAGCTCGACGGTTGGCTCCGCGATGGATCAGCAGCCTACCTTGAAAGCTTGTGCGAGTGGGAGTAGTTTAATGCATCGAAGCACTTAAAATAATTCTGATTATTTTAAGTAAACTATTACACATGAGTGCAGACATTGATTTGGATGGCACAAAAATCGTGGTGGCTGGTGGCAAAGATGATCGATCTCTCATTGAAGAATTTTGTTTCCTAACCAGTACGCCCGAGGAAATGCTAGGAATCGTCTCCCCATCGTGGGTGGAGGGGTTTGTCGGGTGGATGGTTTGCATTCCAAGACTCACGCCAAATTGGTTCATATCGCAGGGGGATATTTTTCTTCTGCACGCGTCACGAATGATGTGGTTGCACCGATGTTAGGGCTAGAATCTGAGGGGGCTGTGTAGGAAAGCGACTGTTGACGAATTTCAAGATAAAGACGAACGTAAGACGGTAGTGAAATTTCCGCAGAGCGTCTCCGGCAGAAGAATCCATGAGTGACTTAAAACAAAATCCACAGACCGAAACTCCACCCGAAAATGAAGAGTGGGTTCATGTGGGGAATTATCCCAACCTTGAGCAGGCAAATGACCATGGATTGGTGATTTTGGCGATGGGAGAAGCTTGCCGAGTGACCGAAGGCGGGAAATCCGATGAATATGTTCTGGAAGCCGAGCTTCATCCCATGGAAAGAGTTTCAGCGGAGTTAGATGCTTATGGTAAAGACTCGAAGATTCCGATTAGAAAAAAAAGACAACCCGACGACAAATTCCAACATACTTCTGGATGGTGGGTATGTGTGTTTTGGGTGCTTGCATTGATGGCGATTTATATTTGGCAGTGCGATGACCCGTCATTGGTCGAAAAGGCTGCGTCATCAAGTTTGGGATTGATTGGTGGAGGCGAATGGTGGCGACCATTCACTGGACTTTTCCTGCATGCGAATGTTGGGCACTTGGTTGGGAATCTTGTCGGGGGTGTAATTTTTGCAATTTTGGTCGCAAGGACGATGGGAGTCCTGTTAGGCTGGTCGCTCATATTAGCCTGCGGCACTCTGGGAAACGTTATCACCTCGTTAATTACTTATCCTGATTCTTTTGTCTCACTCGGTGCCTCCACCGCGGTGTTTGCAGCATTAGGAATTCTATCAGGACATGGTGTCGCGGAGACGCTTAGAGAAAACGAGCCCTTGCCATGGCTGAGAATCTTTGCCCCGGTCTTGGCTGGTGTCATCATGCTAGGCTGGTTAGGAGGCGGTCATGATCCAAACACCGATGTACTGGGCCATGTATTCGGCTTCGGTTCCGGGCTCGTTGCGGGTTCATTGGTCGGCGTGCTTCAAGGGAAGCACCGCCCAATTAAAACAACCGACGATTCGTTTACCTAGCGGGGACTAAAAAACTAACCATTTATTGTTGGGTCACCTTGATGCGCATGAACCTCTTTTGTTTGCTAGTCATCGCTGAGGTGTCTTTCACTGTCAACACTGTCCGGTCTAATTGATTTAGCGCTGTGACAACCTGCGCATGAGAAAATCCATCTGAGGATTTCCAAATCTCCGTCCAAGTGCCGGATAACGCATCATTCGCCTCCACTGTGTAAGTGAGACCTTGAGTGAATTTTCTCACGGGGAACGTCAAGGTCATGTAGCGAGCCGCAGGTGCAGTCCCTGATACGCCCTGAAAAATCACTGAAGCTTGTGAATTCACGACCCCGGGATTGCCGATGAAAGCGAATTCTTGGAGATTATTCCACTCGTCGTTGTCCGGATTCTGGCTGCTTTCGTTTTGGCCATTCGGAAAGGTATTTTTGGTCACCCAAGTGGTGAACGTGTCGTTTATTATACTGTAAGAAAACGTGTCATCTACGGTGTTACCTACGCTGTCTGTGGCGCGGACTGTGATGTTGGCGACACCCACTTGCAAATTCACGGGTGTTAGAACTAAAGTCGAAGATTGAATCGCAGCGGTGGCAATTGTCGGATTGCTGTTTGAGAGGATGGAATACGTCAACACGGCACTCTCACCTGCCTGATTGGGAGGCAGCGCGACGAGTGATACGTTGGTGAAAAGGATGAGTTCTCCGAATTGAATATCATCAATGACGTGAGTGTAAAACAGAGGAAATTCATTATAAATTCCGCCGTAATCGAATGTGGGGAAATAGGATGTGTTTCCAAATAATTGCGCGCTGGAAAGTGTCGAACGCGTTAACCGCCCGAACACGGTGAACCCCCCGTTCTGATTATCGAGATTATCGGAATTGGCACCTAGGCTCACAAACCATTGACTAGTTGCACTGTCAGCTGAATAACTTGCTTTGGCCATCGATATCGTTCCAAGCGTGTTAGAAACTCCAAATTCATTCAAAATAGGTGGATCTGTCGGAACAGCCGCAAAAGCGTTATTCACGACTCGGGAGGCACCCCCTTGGATAACGAAATTCGAGACACTGCGATGAATGAATGAATTGACGTAGTCACCATCCGCAACGTATTTCAAAAAGTTAGTGCGAGTGATGGGGGTCCGATTGCTGAACAGAGCCATATCCATCACAATAGGAGCACCTGAATTGTTGAACTGAGAAGTGAACCTGACAACCTGATCATCGATTGCCTCCATGCCAAACGAGTTTGCCATGCTCAGCGAGATCGAAGTAGACCCCACCGTTACGCTTTGGTCGGCGATCGAGTGATTCAAAACTGGCAGAAGTTTGGGTGCTGCGATCAGGGTGCCGACTGAACTTATGAGAAAACCTTTCCAAACGCAGCTGGCGATCCATTTCTGCCACCCAGCTCTCGGCAAGCAAAAGGCGTTAAAAGATATCGAGGGGGAGGTTCTCACAGCATGAATCATGGGGTAATGGATCAAATGATTTCGTTACAATTATCCATATGAACGTGATTACTTTTACAATATCGGTCGATTGGTGTCAAACGAGGTTTTCCAGTGTTGATCCGAAAATCCCCATCATTCGTCACTTCCCAGCACGGAGATTTCACTCTATTCCTTCGAGGTGCTCCGCTCGCTGCGCTTGATTGATTTCCGCTGCTTTCACTCGCTGGACCTTGAGGTCCCAGCTGAGGGCGCGATTTTAGTGGGCGACAATGCCCAAGGAAAAACATCCATCCTCGAGGCTCTGTGCGTCTTGGTCCGCCTTCACTCGCCACGGACTCACCGGATGGCCACACTTGGTCGGCTTGGGGCAAAGGGGTTCGGAATCGCCGGGGATTTATGGGGCACCGAGCGACAATTCCGCTACTCCCGTGACGGTCTGCTGATGAAAGTAGAAACGGAAACGATCCTCAGCCAGACTCGCTATCTTGAAGTCGGTGGTTTGGTGGTTTGGATGGGCAACGAAGACTTAGAATTGGTACGGGGTCCAGGTGAAGGACGACGCCGCTACCTTGACTTTATAGGGGCACAGATCGATCCCGCTTACCGGCGCTCGTGGTCGCGTTACCGCCGTGCTTTACGGGCGAAAAATTTGCTACTCAAAGAAGGTCGTCCGCGCGATGCGGAAATTATGTCGTACGAGGAAATTTTGATCGAGCACGGCAGTGTTCTGATAGAATCGCGAGCTCGTTTGATCGCAGAGCTTGCGCCGCTTGCTGCGACTGCACAGCGCGCCATCAGTGGTGGAGACGAAATGCTAACGATGAACTATTTACCTGCAAGTGGACCCGATTTACGTGAGTCGATGTTGCAAGCACGTGAGCGAGAAAGTCGCTTACGCCAATCCGTGGTTGGTCCCCACCGAGATGACTTGGACTTGCGAATCCATGGGATGCCAGCAGCGGAGTTCGCCAGTGAAGGTCAACAACGAACGCTGGCGTTAGCGCTAAAACTCGCGCAAGGTAAATTGTTAGAACAACGAGGTGGAAAACTACCGATCTACCTGATGGACGACATTTTTGGAGAGCTCGATCCCACTCGCCGCAACGCACTGATGAATGAGTTGCCCCAACTTGCGCAAAAATGGATCACCACCACCCACCTTGACTGGTTGAAGGAGACACCGCAGTTAGAAAAAATAGCACGTTACCGAGTATGCGGTGGATCCGTGAGTGTCGCGTGATTGGGTAACGGTGGCAGACCTCATTTACCGCTCAACGCCTTCACCACGGCGGTGTCCACTAGGAAACTTCCCGAGCCGAATGGCTTCACTGCGGCACCTTCTGCGACTTGGTATTCGAACGCCTTGATGGGCTTTACCCCTTCCACTTGAGACATCAAATACACGCGGACAGTCAATGCCTCTTTGCCAGTTGCACCTGGAAGTTTTTTGGTCGTGTACTGGACTTCGTTCACCCCATCCACCGCGCCCCCGATCACGATCTCGGCCTCCTTCGCGTTGGTGAATCGATGAGAGCTAATTTTATTGATCTGAGTACGCACTTCGCGACCAGGGCAAAAGACATAAACCTTCGCAACGTACTTCGCAGGATTTGCTGCGATCGGTGTGGGTGGGACCTCGCCAGACGGCTGCGCTTCTGGGGTCTCCTTCAAGTATTT
>VFJU01000185.1 GCA_009885905.1 Verrucomicrobiota bacterium | reverse complement strand
GGCTGGGCCGCCGCGCCCCGCCGAGCCCATGAAAGGTAGGGCGCTCTCGCCGAGAGCGCAGGCGAAAGAGACGAGAACGTGCAGTCCAAGAAAAGTCGGAACGTCTCCCCTTGGTCTCGACCGTTCGCCCCCCTTTCACCGGTTCCCCCGGAGGTGAAACCCTACCTGGTAGGGCTGGGCCGCCGCGCCCCGCCGACTTTGGCCCTGAGGGTGAGATGCGATGAAATGCGACTTCTTCGGGAATTTTCTTCTTCGTGCCGTAACCATTCACGCCGATGGCGACAAGTGGGCGGACCACGGCGGGTCAGCCCTACCACCGACAACCGACCACGGCGGGCCGGCCCTATCTCTGACACGCCGACTTGAACTGTGGGTCAGAGACTATTCTCTGGATTTTGTTGTGGCTCCAAGTTCTCCATGAAGTTGGCGTAGTTTATCAACTCCATGGTGCCATCGTTATGTTCGATGATGGCGGTCAAACTTTCCACCCAGTCGCCAGAATTGAGGTAGTGGATATCTCCTACTTTTTTATCTTCGGGTGTGTGAATGTGACCACAAATGATGCCGTCACATTTCCGATGGCGGGCAAGTTCTTGGAGGAGTTCTTCGTAGCGGTCTACAAAGCTAACAGCGGACTTCACTTTGGCTTTGACGTGCTTACTTAGCGAAAAATATTCTTTGCCGCACCACGCTCGGTAGTGGTTGTAGAAGCGGTTTACGCTGAGGAGGAAATCGTAGCCAACCGCTCCTAACGATGCGAGCCACTTGTGATTGGTAGAGACGCTGTCGAATCCATCGCCATGCACGACGAGATAGCGTTGATCCTTGGCGGTCGTGTGAATGTGTTCTTTGGTGAGCCGAATTTTACCGAAAGACAAGGGGAGGAAGCGCTCAAGAATTTCATCATGATTTCCACGAAGATAAATCACCTCCGTTTCATCTTGTTCGGTCATTTTTATCACCTTGCGGATAAATCTGCTGTGCCGAGAAGTCCATCTCGATCCACGTTTGAGAGCCCATCCATCGATGATGTCTCCATTGAGCACGAGTTTGTTGCACTTGATGTGTTTGAGGAAATTGACCACTTCATCTGCTTTGCTATCGAGGGTGCCTAAATGAATGTCTGATAGAAAAACAGTTCGGCAAGAAAGCTTTTTTCTTTTGGTTTTTTTAGGAATCGTCATGTCCTTGATTTTGTTGCGGTTCTTCATTTCAATGAGCCTGTTAGCAAACGAGTCAACCACATGATCCCAGCCGAGTGTTTCGGCTGTATTTCTAGCAGACTTTCGGAGGTCGTCATCTGATGTGAGAGACAGAGCCTGCAGTGCGTGATTGATAAATGTTAGTTCTTCTCCCTTGGTGGTTTTGAGGCCGTTCTCTTCGTTTATCACGTGCAGTGCGGAGGCTGCGTAGTCGTAACTAACCGTGGCGAGACCGCTGGCCATCGCTTCCAGCAACACGTTTCCAAATGTTTCAGTTTCGCTCGGAAAGATAAGCACATCAGAGGAGGCATAGTGCTTAGCAAGCTCCTCACCGGATTGGACTCCTACAAAATGAGCCCATGGATACTTCACCGCCAGTTTGAGTCGCAGGGGCCCGTCTCCGATCACGACACATTGCACATCAGGCACGGCTTGGCGCATTTGCTCGAAGGTTTTCATCGCGAGATCGAAATTCTTCTCGGGTGCGACTCGCCCCACCATTACGGCAACGGGAGACTCCGTGCTGGCTCCCCATTGAGAGCGCAATGTTTCACAGCGTTTGTGGGGTGAAAACAATTCGGTGTCCACCCCGCGCCCTAGGAGATGAACGTTCTGAAATCCTTCACGGCAAAGTAGTTCTACCATGTCCTTGGAAGGTGTTAGGGTGCAGTCCGCGCGCTGATGGAAATGTTTTAAATAGGCCAATGCCAGAGGCTGGAATCCTCCCATTCCGTATTGCGCCATGTATTGGTGAAAATTTGTGTGAAACCCGGAGGCCACCGGTATGGATAGCGCGTTGGCCGCTTTAAGTGCGGATTTTCCTAACGGGCTTTCGGTGGCGACGTAGATGGCGTCAGGGCGGCTTTTCAGCCAGCGAGTTCGAAGTTCGAAAGGCTTGGGAAGGCCAACGCGAATCTCTTTGTAACCCGGTAGCGAGACAGCAGTAACACAAGTTTCACCCGTCTTCGCGGTGATCCCCGTATGGATGACGTGCACCGTGTGTCCTCGCTTCTTTAGCCCATCCGTTAGGCGACCCAGTGTCATCGCGACTCCATTCACATCGGGAACGAAGGTGTCTGTCACAATATCGATCTTCATGATGATATGGAAATTTTTATCATATACCGATATGAGAGAATGAATTCGTAATATTCACTGCGTATGGAATTTTGTGGCAATTTTGTCACGTGCGAAAAAACCCCGCCTGGCGGAGCCACCCCGCGTGGTCGCGCAAGGCGATTTACTGGGGGAGAGCGAAGGAGTGGAATTCCTTGTTCCCGATTTTCGGGAAGGTGAGGTTGAGAGCGCCAGCGGAATCCGAGTTCCCGAGGGTGGTGGATTTCTGAATCGGCAAGGTGAGTGTTACAAAAGCGCCTTGTGCTTGGATCGGCAAGTTACCCGTGCCGCGAAGATCTTGAATGGATCATCGTCACCTCCGGGAGGGGGCGTTGCGTTGTTTTAGGTAGCACCTAACAGATCGATCGCGAATCGAGGTGCACTCATGAATATCCTATTGGCGGAAGGCTGTCGCGTCCGTTCATGTTAGATTACTACGATTGTCTACGTCTCTTGCAATTCAGTCACTCTATCAGATTGCTCCAAGTCACGCCGCATGGTGAAAAATTTGATCGGTTCCGTTAGAAAATCAAATTTGGGTAACGATTCCGCACATGTGGCGAAACAGTCACAAACAAAAACGTGTTCTCCTGTGAACCGTGGCAAACATCCCGCTCATCTCCTACTATCCTATGAAAAGAAACCTCGCTTTAATCCTACTAAGCGGTTCGCTCATCCAAGCGGCCCACGCCCTCAGTCCAGGTGATATCGCCTTCACTGGCTTCAATGCCGATGGAAATGACGATTTCGCCTTTGTTGCACTCGTGCCGATTACCGGTGGAAAAGAAATTTTCTTCACGGACAACGAATGGAACGGCCAAGCCATAGGGGCGGGTGGTGCGTTTAATACTGGAGAAATGGAATTCAAGTGGACGGCTCCAGTAGGTGGCGTGCCAGCAGGTGGCATCGTTGTTCTCATCGGAGTGGGTGTTGCCAGCCCTACCGCCAACGTAGGAACCGTCGTTCACACGGTGTCTTCAAATCTTGGAATCTCAACAACTGCAGACATCATCTATGCATTTGAAGGAGCGAGCCAAGCTCCGACTGGTTTTCTCACTGCGATCACCAACGCGGCGGTTCCTAATGCTGATAGCGAAATAGGCAACACAGGTCTCACTTACGGCAGCAGTGCGACTGCTTTGCCATCGAGCACGGACGGTGGTCGCTTCATCGGCGCTCGCTCGGGCCAGGTGAACTTCTCCAATTACTGGAGTTTGCTTGGAACCGTGGGTGTCTCGACATGGGAAACGACAACTGGCGATGCCACAACCTTCTGGCCATTCAATACTAACGCTTTTGTCACTGGATCCCCACCTACCGTTTCGATCTCGAACGCCGCTATCGCGGAAGGGAACAGCGGCACTTCTGTTCTTAGCTTGGTGGTAACTCGGAGTGATGATACCACGGCATTCACTGTGGATTTCGCAGTTACAGGAGGAAATGCGTTGGCTGCTACTGATTTTACATTGGCTCCTGGAACACTAACCTTCACTGCGGGTGGCACCCTCACCCAAAACGTTGACATCGTCATCAACGGCGATACAGCTATCGAAAGTTCAGAAACAGTCATCGTTGGACTCTCCAACATCGTCAACACCACTGGCTCCACCATCATTGGCACAAGTAGCGGCACCGGCACCATCACCAACGATGACAGCGTTCCCGTTACCTTCCTCGCCAGTGGAGCAATCACATCGACTTTGAAGAGCAGCATCACACTTGGTGGTTCTGAAATTCCCGCCTTCGATCCTGCATCCAAGCGTGCATTTGCTTCGTCGGGCGTTGGCATCCAAGTCGTGAATCTCACTGACGCGGCTGCGCCAGTGCAGCTCACTACGATCGTGCCATCCACATTGGGTGTCTCCGGACTCACCAGCAACGATGTTTCCTCGATCACCGTCCGCAAAGGCACCGGTGGAAATCCAAGCATCCTTGCCGCAGCGATCATCAACTCGCCGACGACTTCTAACGGCCATGTCGTTTTTCTCAATGCCGCCACGGGCGCGCTGATCGGCTCCGCGGTTGTTGGAGCGGTTCCTGACCACATCGCTTTCACTCCAGACGGCACCAAGTTGTTGTGCTGTAACGAAGGCGAGCTTGCCGGAGCCAGCGCGACCATTCCAGACGCTGCCATGGGCACTGTCAGCATCATCGCAGTCGATTCTGCGGGCCTTCCAGGAGTTGTGCAAACCGCAGACTTCAGTGCCTTTGATGCAACAGCTACCATCGCTTCGCTGAAAGCCGCCGGTGTCCGCTTGTTCGGTGCTGGAGTTCCCTCGACCGACTTCGAACCAGAATTCCTTGCCATTTCTCCTGACGGCACCAAGGCCATGGTCACTCTCCAAGAGGCCAACGCCGTTGCCATCCTTGACATCGCTACTGCTACCTTCACTTCCGTGACTGCTCTCGGTGAAAAGGACTTCTCCACGGGTAGGCATGATTTCAGTGACCGCGACGGAGCAAGCGCTTCTAATTTGATCAACCCCACCACCGGCAACCCAGTCTTCGGTCTCTACATGCCTGATGCCGTCGCCTCCTATCAGGTGGGTGGGCAAACGTATTATGTCACCTCCAACGAAGGCGACGACCGCAATGACTTCCTCACCCCGGACGAGACCACCACAGTGGGTAATGCGAGCTATAACCTGGATGATGCGACCTTCCCGACGGAAGTCACACTCAAAAACCAAGCCAGCCTAGGCCGTCTAACCGTTTCCAATGCGACCGGCCTGCGCGGTGATACCGACGGCGATGGCGACATCGATAAAATCCTCAGCTTAGGCGGTCGCTCGTTCTCGATCCTCGACTCGACTGGTGCACGCATCTTCGACAGCGGCGACATGATTGAAATGATCGTGGCTTCGCAATTCCCTGCCCAATTTGATGATGGCCGCAGTGACAACAAGGGGCCAGAGCCCGAAGGCGTGACGGTTGCCAAGATCGGTGCCCGCACCTTCGCTTTCGTGGGTCTCGAGCGCTCACACATGGTGCTCGCTTTCGATGTCACCAACCCGCTTGCCCCGACCTTCGCTACCGGCTTCCAACGCACCGGCGATCTCAACCCTGAGGGAATGGTCGTCGTCGAAGCTGCCGATAGTCCGTCCGGCAAGCCGCTGCTCATCGTTTCCAGCGAGGTCTCGAACACGCTGACCGTGTTCGAAATCGGTCAGCCGACTGACTTCAAGCTCCAGCTCCTCCACCTCGCCGATGCCGAGGCAGGCTTGCTCGCTTCGAGCACCGCGCCGAACCTCGCGGCTCTCGTGGATGCCTTCGACGGCACCTACCCGAACACGCTCATCCTCGCGGGTGGTGACAACTACATCCCCGGTCCCTTCGCCGCCGCCGGCACGGATGCACTCGTGGTCGCCACTCACACCAAAGGCAACAACCCATTTGCTGCTGACATTGAGATTCACAACCGCATCGGTGTGGAAGCCTCGACCGTCGGCAACCACGAGTTCGACTTCGGCACCAACGCGTTTTCCGACGCCATCGCCGACACGAATTTCCCCTACCTCAGCAGTAACCTCAACTTCTCGGGTGATTCCGGGATTTCCGCTCGCTATCTGGAAACTGTCGGTACCGGTGGTTTGGAAGAAGCGACCAGTGTGAAGAACAAGATCGTTCCTTCCGCCGTCGTCACCAAGGGCACCGAGAAAATCGGTCTCGTGGGTGTCACCACGCAGATCGTCGAGGGAATCTCGTCCACCGGCAGTGTCGAAGTCAAAGGCTTCGTGGGAGATGGGCTTGAGACCAACGACATGGTCTTGTTAGCCAGCCAAGTGCAGCCAGTCATCGATGACCTCCGGAACCAAGGTGTGGACAAGATCGTGCTGATGGCTCACCTCCAGCAGATCACCTTCGAGCAACAGCTTGCTCCGCTGCTCACAGGCGTGGATATCATCCTCGCTGCCGGATCCAACACCCGCCTCGGAGATTCCAACGATGTCGCTGTCGCTTTCACCGGTCACGGTGCTGACTTTGCTGGGAACTACCCGATCTACACCACAGGTGCCGACGGACTACCAACAGTTATCGTCAACACGGACAACGAGTTCACCTACCTTGGCCGTCTCGTTGCTGACTTCGATTCCGATGGTGTGCTGATTGTTCCTAACCTCACCGCCAACATCATCGAAAACGGTGCATATGCCGCCACGGATGCTAATGTCGCTGCTGCTTGGAACACCACCGTAGCAAACCTACCTGTCACCGCATTCGCCGCTGGAACTAAGGGGACGCTCGTGAAACAGATCACCGATGCCGTTCAAGGCGTGATCAGCGTCAAAGACGGAGCCGTGCGCGGTTACACGAATGTTTACCTTGAAGGTGAGCGCAACTTCGTTCGTAACCAGGAAACCAACTTGGGTGACATCAGTGCAGACTCGATGATCTCCGTAGGTCAAACAGCGCTGCCTTCCGCCTCGCACATTGTGGCGATGAAAAACGGTGGCGGTATCCGCGCGGCCATTGGTGCGGTGGATGTCGTGAGCGGTGCCAAGTTGCCCCCGATCGCCAATCCAGGTGCCAGTAAGCCTGCCGGAGCCATCTCGTTGCTCGATATCGAGAACTCGATGCGTTTCAACAACGGCCTGATGCTTTGCGACACCACCCCGGCCGGCCTCAAGGCGATCTTGGAGCACGGCGTTGCCTCGCTTGGAAACCAGGGACGCTTCCCGCAGATTGGCGGCATCCGGTTCTCCTATGTGCCGACTGCCACGGCAGGCTCCCGTATCCAAAGCATCGTGCTGGTTGACGAGGATGACAACATCATCGGTCGTGTGGTTTCCGCAGGTGCCGTCCGCTTGGACGCACCCGCAATTATCACACTGGTGACGCTGAACTTCCTCGCCAACGGTGGCGACAGTTATCCGTTCAAAGCAAATGCGGATAACTTCCGCTTCTTACTCGCCGACGGCACGCTGTCAGGTAATATTGATGAGTCATTGATCTTCACCGCTGCCGGTGTGGTGCCCGCCAACATCCTCGGTGAGCAGCTTGCACTCGGTAATTACCTCCAAGCCCGCTACGCCTCCGCGGCCACGGCTTACGACATTGCTGAGACCATCCCCGCACTCGACACCCGTATCCAAAGCACAGCGGTTCGCACCGACAACGTGCTCGTTGGCCCAGCTACCTTTGAAGCTTGGCTTGCGCTCAATGGATTCAGCTCCACCGGGATCAATAGCGACAGCGACTCGGACGGTTCCACGGACCTCGTTGAATACTTCTTCAACCAGAGCACCAATAGCGGTTCAGACAACGGCAACCTCCCTGTGGTGACCATGGCATCCGGTGAGAAGTTCCTAACCTTCACCACTAACAACACGGTAGCTGGCGTGATTGGAGTCCTCCAAACATCCAACGATCTAGGTCTCGCCGATTCGTGGAGCGCTGCCGTTGTAGGCGTGGACTATGAAGCCGTAAGTTCCGTGGTGGCTGGTGCGGAAACGACCGTCACCGTCAAGTTGCTAGGTGCTGCAGCGAAGAACTTCTTCCGCTATAGCGTCACGAAAAACTGATGCTTCTGGTAGGGTAGGCCTACTGACTCAGAGGCCCGTGCGCTCCAATCGCACGGGCCTTCCTGTGTCTTGGAAAGGCCTATTGGTACGCTGGGCCATGAAGGGATTTTGACTTTTGATCGTCGCATTTTCCCAAGGCGGCAGCACGGTGATCGGGAACGTCGAAGCAGGGGAATGACTTCTTCTCGTTCGTGGCGAACGAGAACGACTTCCAGTCATCGAACGTGCAAATGTTCAACGCCGCTAGGGGGGTCTTCACCGCAAACGGCCTACTTAACTGCTCCTAACAGATTTCCCTGAAATAGGAAGGGCCGTTTTTTTATTCGGTAAATCAACGACGACGTCGGAACAGCAGGGCACCTCCTAGCAGACACAAACTGATGCTTGAGAGTTCCGGAACCACGACGATGTGATTCACGATTCCGGCTTTGCTGTAGTCGACGATGTAGCCGAGGTCATCCAAAGAACCAAGGGTGGTGCGGCTGAGGAAGAAGTTGCCGGATG